>NZ_PNDV01000038.1:0-99032 GCF_005930865.1 Pseudoalteromonas sp. S554
GCAGAGCTTACGCGTGCTCTGTTGCAATGCGTTTTTGCTCTATACGCTGCACTTCTGCTTGCTCTGCTACAATGCGTTCTTGTTCTAAACGCTGCGCTTCAGCTTGCTCAGCAAGGCGATTTTGTTGCTCCACTCTCTGCTGCTCGGCTTCCGCTTGTTCTTTTGCTAACAGCTCAGCATTTGCTCGTTCTATTGCTAACTTTTCCGCTTGCTCTGCAGCAGCGCTTTCTTGCTCAGCTTTTTCAGCGGCAACGCGTTCTTCTTCTAAGCGTTTAGCTTCTTGCTCTGCTAAAGCTTGTTGTTTATCAGCCTCTGCTTTTTGTTCGGCTTGTTTTTTATCTGACTTACCAAAGCCGAGCCAAGACATTAATTTACTTTTTTTTGCCATACTTGCTAATAACCACTTATAAAAATCTGATAAACTAAAATTTGAAAATAGCTTGGAAGAGCCAACACACTTTGCCAGCCAAACAACCATTCAAAACATAAGTGTTCAATAGTAACACTTTTAATGCGGTTGAAAAATGAAGCTATACGTAATCTACTACAATATTATCTGAGCTAGATCCCAGATACCATTTTTTAGTGAGCTAAATGAGAAATAAAACAACTAAAAATAAAGCAATTACCAAATCTACTGATGGCTTTATTAGAGTGATAAGTGGGCAATTTCGTGGCCGAAAACTTCCAGTAAAAGACGTACAAGGTTTACGTCCTACTACAGACCGAATTAAAGAGACTGTATTTAACTGGTTAATGCAAGACACGCGTGAAGCTAAAGTTCTCGATTGTTTTGCAGGTTCTGGTGGGTTGGGGTTCGAAGCTCTTTCGCGTTTTGCAAGTACTGCTCTTTTTATAGAGCTTGACCCAAGTGCAGCAAAGCAACTAGCGCAAAACATAGCAACACTAAAATTACAAAATGCACAGGTAAGGCACACTAACTCTCTTTCATTTTTAGAACAAAAAAATAGTAATACGCCTTTTGATCTTGTTTTTGTTGACCCGCCTTTTCGCAAAAATTTAGCTCAAACTAGCTGTAACTTATTAGAAATAAATAATTGGCTTAGCGAAGAAGCACTAATTTACCTTGAAGTAGAGAGCGATCTAAATACGTTCAAACCACCTAGTAACTGGCTGTTAATTAAAGAAAAAAAAGCAGGCCAAGTATTTTGTAGACTCTACCAACGCCAGCTAAATTAATACTGTTTTACACTATGCGTTTCTGTTAATATTATCCTTTACATGTGGTGTTGCTTCGGATTACAATACCGCACCATTTTTGAACCACTTGATCAATGTTTGATCAACTTGAGCAACGCTCATAATTTAGGTAGGTGAATTTTTAATGCCAGTAATTAAAGTAAGAGAGAACGAACCGTTTGACGTAGCACTTCGTCGCTTCAAGCGTTCATGTGAAAAAGCAGGTATCCTTTCAGAAGTTCGTCGTCGCGAGCACTATGAAAAGCCAACAGCTGAGCGTAAGCGTAAGAAAGCTGCAGCAGTTAAGCGTCACATGAAAAAACTTTCTCGTGATAACGCTCGTCGCGTTAAATTATACTAATACATTAGGTCTTGTATAAATGAGCCTTTTAATAACGCTAAAAGATGCGCAAAAAGATGCGATGAGAGCTAAAGACAAACAACGTCTTAACCCTATTCGCATGGTACTTGCTGCAATCAAGCAACGTGAGATTGACGAGCAAATAACACTAGACGACGCAGGTATTACCTCCGTTATAGTGAAGCTTGTTAAACAACGTCGCGACTCTTACACTCAGTACAAAGATGCTGGGCGTGATGATTTAGCTGAAATTGAAGCCAATGAAATAGCAGCACTTGAAACCTTCTTACCTCAACAGTTGAGTGACGAAGAAATAATTGCTCTCATTGACGCGGCTATTGCTGATACTAACGCAGCAGATATGCAAGACATGGGTAAAGTGATGGGTATAATCAAAAGCAAAGCTGAAGGTCGCGCCGATATGGGTAAGATCTCTGGTTTAATAAAGCAAAGATTAACCGCCTAACACTCCCTATACGTAAAGTATAATTGAAGTAAACCGAGCCTAGTGCTCGGTTTCTTTGTTTTTACGTCACTAAAAAGTAAACGTTATGCCTATATTCAAAAATGAAATTATTCATACTGACTCTATTTATTTAGCCGTCATTTTGATAAGTTAAGGTCCAATTATTTATACCTTACGAGTATAAATTTTAAGTTTCACTTTCGTTATTCTTCTTAATATTTCAGGACTGTATTTTACTAATGGCTGGAAAGATCCCACGAAGTTTTATAGATGATTTACTTGCCAGAACCGATATTGTCGACCTGATAGACTCTAAAGTTGGGCTTAAAAAAGCCGGTAAAGACTATCAAGCGTGTTGCCCTTTTCATAACGAAAAGTCTCCCTCGTTTACGGTATCGCAAGATAAACAGTTTTATCATTGCTTTGGCTGTGGGGCGAATGGCAACGCAATATCATTTGTTATGGAATACGACAAACTAGAGTTTGTTGATGCCATTGAAGAGCTTGCCAGCATGCTCAACTTGGACGTGCCCCGCGAACAAGGCGGTAGTTCTGCGCCAGAACGTACCGCTGCGCAAAAGCGTTCAGATTACGATTTGATGCTTCATACAGCTCGCTTTTATCAGCACCAACTAAAGCACCACGCTAACTCGGCCGCAGTCATTGACTATGTTAAAGGTCGAGGACTGAGCGGAGAAACCGTTAAAAAGTTTATGGTTGGCTACGCCCCTAGTGAATGGGATGGCTTATGTTTACAACTTGGCCGTAATAAAGAACAAAAAGAGCAACTCGTCGAATTAAAGCTCGCCTCAGAAAAAACACCAGGCAGGCAGTTCGACTTTTTTCGCGACCGCTTAATGTTTCCTATTCGTGATAAACGCGGCAGAGTTGTCGCCTTTGGCGGTCGCGTTATGCAAGCTGATCAAGGGCCTAAATATTTAAACTCTCCAGAGACTCGAATTTTTCATAAAGGGTTTGAGCTTTATGGCCTTTATGAAGCTAAACAAGCACACAAAAAGTTAGAGCACATTCTTATTGTTGAAGGCTACATGGATGTTGTTGCACTTGCAGAAAAAGAGATTGAATACGCTGTTGCAGCACTGGGAACCGCCACAACAAGCGAACACATGCATACGTTATTTAGAACGACCGATAAGGTCATTTGTTGTTACGATGGCGACCGAGCTGGACGCGATGCAGCTTGGCGGGCACTTGAAAATGCGCTCCCCTACTTAAATGACGGTAAAGCATTGAACTTTGTATTTTTGCCTGATGGAGAAGATCCCGATTCATTAGTGCAAAAAGAAGGTAAAGAAGCATTCGAACAGCGTTTAAGTGAAGCCGATGACTTTACTAAAGTCATGTTTAACAGATTAAGCCAAGAAATTGATTTAACACTCGATTCGGGTAAAGCAAAATTACTCAGTGCAGCCCTACCGCTCATTGAAAAAATTCCGAGTGAATTTTACCAAGAAAATATTTTAGAGCAATTAGGCAGGTTAATTGGGCGCACGCGTGAACAACTTAATAACCGATTAAAAACACCAAAACAGCAGCACTCTATTGAGCGAAAATTTAAAATAACCCCAATGCGACAGGCTATTGGTATTTTAATTCAGCATCCAAACCTAGCTAAAAGTGTTCCTTATTTGCCAGAACTTGCACAAATGAACATTGCAGGTATTGGTTTATTGCTTCGCTTGCAGCAACAAGCACTTGAAAAAGAGACTATCACTACGGCTCAGATACTCGAATTTTTTAGAGGTACTGACGATTATGAGCCTCTTATTAAGCTCGCTACTTGGCAACATGAAATAAATGAAGAGCGTTTAGAGACTGTTTTTAAAAATACTTTTAAATTTATTGAAGATCAGTGTTTAAATTATCGACTAGAGACCTTATTAATAAAAGACAAGACACAAGGTTTAAATAGCGACGAAAGACTAGAATGTCATTTACTAATGACAGCGTTAAAAGCGACTAACAGCTAGTCAGATCTAGTTTTGGATGTTATACTGTGCTATTCACTGCGTCACATTGTTCTGGTTGGCATTAATGTAAACCAAGTGATGGCGCCTGTTGTATCAACTTATCAGAGTGGAAGAAACAATCTCTATGGATCCAACTCCTCAGTCACAATTAAAACTTCTGATTCAAAAAGGTAAAGAGCAAGGCTACTTAACTTTTGCAGAAGTAAATGATCACCTTCCACAAGACATAATTGACTCAGATCAAGTAGAAGATATCATAAGCATGATTAATGACATGGGTATTAAGGTTAGCGAAAACGCGCCTGATGCCGATGAACTAATGATGCAAGAAACAACGACAGACGAAGACGCAGCTGAAGCTGCCGCTGCTGCACTTGCTACGGTAGAAAAAGAAATTGGCCGCACTACCGATCCAGTTCGCATGTACATGCGCGAAATGGGCACTGTTGAACTTCTTACACGTGAAGGCGAAATTGTTATCGCTAAGCGTATTGAAGAAGGGATCAACCAAGTACAAATTTCAGTTGCTGAATACCCTGAAGCAATCACTTACCTACTAGAACAGTGGGATAAGTTTGAAGCAGAAGAAATGCGTTTAAGCGATATCATCGTTGGTTTCATTGATCCAAACGAAGATGAAGCGCCAATTTCAGCAACTAATATCGGTTCGGAATTAAGTGAAAAACAACTTGATGACGACGATGAAGACGATGACAAAAGTGACGATGATGAAGATGAAGAAGAAGTAGATACAGGCCCAGATCCTGAAGAAGCTCGCATTCATTTTGAAAACTTACGTGATTTATACAATAAAGCACGTGATACGTTTGAAGCTAAAGGTCGTTCGCATCCTGATTCACAAGCTGCCATTTTTGAAATTGGTGAGCTTTTCAGAACCTTCAAGCTAATTCCTAAACAGTTTGATCGCATGGTTAACAACATGCGCGAAATGATGGATCGTGTTCGTGTTCAAGAACGTCTAATCATGAAACAAGCTGTACAAATTGCTAAGCTACCTAAAAAAGCATTCGTTAAGCACTTTGCTAATAACGAAACAGATCCTTCGTGGGTTGATTTAGAAATTTCAAACAACGAGAAATACTCAGCTAAACTTGAAGAAGTTAAACCTGAAATAATTCGTTGTATCAATAAGCTATCTATTATTGAGCAAACAACTGGTTTAAGCATAGAGCGTATTAAAGACATTAACCGTCGTATGAGTATTGGTGAAGCAAAAGCGCGCCGTGCGAAAAAAGAAATGGTTGAAGCTAATTTACGTCTTGTAATCTCAATTGCTAAAAAATACACAAACCGTGGTTTACAGTTCTTGGATTTAATCCAAGAAGGTAATATTGGCTTGATGAAAGCGGTAGATAAGTTTGAATACCGTCGTGGTTATAAGTTCTCTACTTATGCTACGTGGTGGATACGTCAAGCAATTACTCGCTCTATTGCCGACCAAGCAAGAACTATCCGTATCCCAGTACATATGATCGAAACGATTAATAAACTTAACCGTATCTCTCGTCAAATGTTACAAGAAATGGGTCGTGAGCCAAATCCAGAAGAATTAGCTGAACGCATGATGATGCCTGAGGATAAAATCCGTAAGGTACTTAAAATTGCTAAAGAGCCAATTTCGATGGAAACACCAATCGGTGATGATGAAGATTCGCACTTAGGTGACTTTATCGAAGACACCACCATTGATTCGCCAATCGATTCGGCAACAATGGAGTCGCTTCGTGGCGCAACTAACGATGTACTAGCCGGCTTAACAGCGCGTGAAGCAAAAGTACTTCGTATGCGCTTTGGTATTGATATGAATACCGACCACACCTTAGAAGAAGTAGGTAAGCAGTTTGATGTAACACGTGAGCGTATTCGTCAAATAGAAGCGAAAGCACTGCGTAAATTACGCCACCCTTCTCGCTCAGATTTACTAAAAAGCTTTTTAGACGCTAAGTAATTTAGCGCTTTGTATAAACTAAAAAGGCCGCTGTAGCGGCCTTTTTTCTATTTCAAGGAAATAAAGATGGCTTGGATCCAAATCCGTATAAATGCCAATGCTGCAACCGCAGATGCAGTAAGTGACCTATTAATGGAAGCAGGCAGTGCGTCTGTTACCTTTATAGATGCTAAAGACACCCCTATTTACGAGCCAAAAATTGGCACTGTTGAATTTTGGGCTGACACCACTGTAATTGGTTTATTTGAAGCTAATCACGATATGAACGAAGTGATCGCACTATTAAAGCGCCACGACGAAATAAATGAATCTCTCGTTTACAAAATTGAACAGCTTGAAGATAAGGACTGGGAACGTGAATGGATGGATAACTTCCACCCTATTCAGTTTGGTGAAAAACTATGGATTTGCCCTAGCTGGCGCGATATTCCTGATCCTGATGCCGTTAACGTTTTACTTGACCCAGGCCTTGCGTTTGGCACAGGCACACACGCAACAACAGCTCTGTGTTTAAAATGGCTAGAAAGCCAAGACCTTACCGGTAAAACCGTCGTGGATTTTGGTTGTGGTTCGGGCATTTTAGGTATCGCTGCTATTAAATTGGGTGCTGAGCGCATGATTGGGATTGATATTGACCCACAAGCACTCGAAGCAAGTTTAGATAACGCTAACCGTAATGGCGTTGCTGATAAACTTGAAGTGTACCTGCCAGAAAACCAACCTGAGTTTACTGCTGACATTGTAGTGGCTAATATTTTAGCGCAACCTCTGCGTGAGCTTCACAGTGTGATTTTAGGATTGTTAAAGCCAGGCGGTAAAATTGCGATGTCTGGCATTTTAGAAGAACAAGCACAATCGGTTGCTGACATATACTCGCCCTTTATTGAGCTCGATGAAATTGCCATTGAAGGTGATTGGACCCGTGTTAGCGGTACAAAAAACAGCCAACTATATACATTATAAACTTTAGAGTATTAACTCAAAAGTCGCATGTAAAGCCTGTATTTAACAGGCTTTACTATTTTTTTACAAAATAAAAAATAAACATTATTTATTATAAAAACATCATTCGTTCAAATTTCACACAAATAAACCCTTCCGTCATACGGTTATCAAATGTCAATACGAAAAGTGCAAAAAAAAGTCACTTTTGTTCAATTTATAGCCTTTGATTTTTGTCAAAAAAGCCGTAAACTTAGCGCCCCTTGAAAAGAGGCCTATTGAATACAGTGCGTATCGGTAAATACCAACTTGAGAATAATGTAATTGTTGCGCCTATGGCCGGCATTACAGACAGACCATTTAGACAACTCTGCCGTCGCTTAGGCGCCGGGCTTGCTGTGTCTGAAATGTTATCGTCAAACCCAAAGGTTTGGAAAACTGAAAAGTCGATGAATCGTATGGATCACAGCGGTGAGTCGGGTATACGCGCGGTGCAGATTGCAGGAGCTGATCCTGAGCTTATGGCGCAGGCCGCACAATTCAATGTTGCTAACGGTGCACAAATCATAGATATCAATATGGGGTGCCCAGCAAAAAAAGTGAACAAGAAACTCGCAGGCTCTGCTTTATTACAGTTTCCTGAACTCGTGGAAGAGATTATTGATGCAGTTGTTAATGCTGTTGATATACCTGTAACACTTAAAATCCGTACAGGGTGGGATCCGGATAACCGTAATGGTGTAGAGATTGCGAGAATAGCTGAACGTTATGGCATTGCATCACTGGCTGTACATGGGCGAACACGCGCATGTATGTATAAAGGTGAAGCAGAGTACGCCACGATTAGGGATATAAAACGTTCAGTGTCAATTCCTGTTGTTGCAAATGGTGATATTACCTCGCCAGAAAAAGCAAAACAGGTTTTAGACTATACGGGTGCAGATGCCATTATGATTGGTCGAGCCGCCCAAGGTCGCCCTTGGATATTTAGGGAGATAGACCACTATTTGCGAACTGGTGAACACATGCAGCCACCTGCTATTGCAGAGGTGCGCAGTATTTTAATGGAGCATTTAACAAACCTCCATGCGTTTTACGGTGAGCCAATGGGCGCGAGAATTGCTCGCAAACATGTATCTTGGTATTTGCAAACCCATGACAGTGATGGTCAGTTTAGGCGAGTATTTAATGCGCTCGACAACTCAGAAGCACAGGTCGTCGCATTAGAGCAATACTTTAAAACACTAGCAGCTAACTAAGAAAGAAAGAGACTTTATAATGTTCGAACAAAACGTGACTTCTCCATTTATCACAAACCCTCATGTTCAGTCACACGAGAAACCGCAGCCATTGCGTGATGCAGTAAAAAAAGCTGTTCACCACTACTTAAAACAGCTTAACGGTCAAGATGTGCAAGACGTTTACGACCTTGTTCTTTCAGAGCTAGAAGCGCCATTACTTGAAGAAGTAATGACATACACACGTGGTAACCAAACTCGTGCAGCTATTTTACTAGGTATCAACCGTGGTACTTTACGTAAAAAGTTAAAAAAATACGGCATGAACTAAGATTCAGGCTGTGATAAATCACAGTTAATTATTAAAAAAGCACCTTAGGGTGCTTTTTTTATGTCCAAAATTTAGTAAGTGAGTTGCAAAATGCTCACGCTTATTGATGCTTTATAAGTCGTTTTTTAAGTTGTAATCAGTTAAAATGCCCGCTTCTAAGCTAGCTCATTAACTGAGGAAATCAAACTACAATGGATACTCATCGTCCCATTCGTCGCGCACTATTAAGTGTGTCTGATAAAACCGGTATTGTTGAATTTGCCCGCGCACTAGAAGCGCAAGGTGTAGATATTTTATCAACTGGCGGTACATGTAAACTCCTTGCTGATAACGGCATAAAAGTGACTGAAGTTTCAGATCACACCGGTCACCCTGAAATCATGGATGGCCGCGTAAAAACCCTTCACCCTAAAATTCACGGCGGCATTTTAGCTCGTCGCGAACAAGATGAAAGCGTAATGGCAGATAACAACATCTCTGCTATCGATATTGTTGTAGTTAACTTATACCCCTTTGCGAATACTGTCGCTCAAGAAAACTGCAGCCTTGAAGATGCCATTGAAAATATTGATATTGGCGGCCCAACAATGGTTCGCGCAGCTGCTAAAAACCACAAAGACGTAACGATTGTGGTAAACGCAAGCGATTACGATCGCGTTATTAGTGAGATGCAAAATAACAATGGTTCAACTACGTATAAAACACGTTTTGATTTAGCTATTGCCGCCTATGAGCACACAGCTCAATACGATGGCATGATTGCTAATTACTTTGGCAAAATGGTTCCTGATTACACTGAAGAAGCCGTCGAAGACACTAAGTTCCCACGTACTATCAACATGCAATTCACTAAAAAGCAAGATATGCGTTACGGTGAAAACTCACATCAAGATGCTGCTTTTTACGTTGAAAACGATGTAAGTGAAGCATCAGTTGCAACTGCTACTCAGTTACAAGGTAAAGCATTGTCGTTTAATAACATTGCAGATACCGATGCAGCCCTTGAGTGCGTTAAAGAATTTGATGTACCTGCGTGTGTTATTGTTAAACACGCAAACCCGTGTGGTGTTTCAATTGGTGAAGATATTCTTAGTGCTTACGAGCGTGCATTTAAAACAGACCCAACATCAGCGTTTGGCGGCATTATTGCCTTTAACCGCGAGCTTGATGCAGCAACAGCACAAGCCATTGTTGACCGTCAATTTGTTGAAGTGATTATTGCCCCGAGCATTTCAAGTGAAGCTGCAAAAATTGTTGAAGCTAAAAAGAACGTACGTTTATTAGCGTGCGGACAATGGAGTGGCAAAGCAACGGGCCACGATATTAAACGTGTAAACGGCGGCGTTTTAGTACAAGATCGCGACCTAGGTATGGTTACTCAAGGCGACTTAAAAGTCGTCTCTAAGCGTCAGCCTTCTGAGCAAGAACTTAAAGATTTACTGTTTTGCTGGAAAGTCGCTAAGTTTGTTAAATCAAACGCGATTGTGTATGCCCGCGACGGTATGACTATTGGTGTAGGCGCAGGCCAAATGAGCCGCGTTTACTCTGCTAAAATAGCGGGTATTAAAGCTGCTGATGAAAACCTAGAAGTACCGGGTTCTGTTATGGCATCGGATGCGTTTTTCCCATTCCGCGATGGCATAGATGCTGCTGCAGCCGCTGGTATAACAGCGGTTATTCAACCGGGTGGTTCAATGCGCGATGAAGAAGTTATCGCGGCCGCGGATGAAGCGGGCATGGCTATGGTGTTTACTGGCATGCGTCACTTCCGCCACTAATCACAAAAAGGGTTAAGCTCAACGTTTAACCCTTTTTGTTTGCAAGCAATTCACGTATTCTGATTATTCTAACTCCTAATTTTAATGTGAAGGAACAAACGATGAAATTTGCACTAAAGTCTCTACTTGTTGCTAGCCTAGCACTTACTTCAACAATGGCATTGAGCCATAACCATGAATCAAGCCTA
Organism: Pseudoalteromonas sp. S554; assembly: GCF_005930865.1. NCBI lineage: Bacteria > Pseudomonadati > Pseudomonadota > Gammaproteobacteria > Alteromonadales > Pseudoalteromonadaceae > Pseudoalteromonas > Pseudoalteromonas sp. S554. The sequence goes on from NZ_PNDV01000038.1 coordinate 10,465, forward strand.
AGCCACGCAATAAAAGCAAGCGAGCGAAGCGCTAAAAATAGTGCTCGTGATGAATATCGCCACCCTGAGCAAACATTGGCATTTTTTGGCTTTAAACCGTCAATGACCGTTGTAGAAATTGCGCCAGGTGGTGGTTGGTACAGTGAAATTTTAGCGCCAGCATTGAAAGAGCAAGGCTTATACTACGCTGCTCATTTCCCTAGCGACTCATCGGTTGGTTACTATCAACGCTCATTAGCTGCGTTTAAACAAAAAGTAGCTGAAGACGAACGCTTTAGTAATGTTAAAATTACAGAGTTTGCCCCTTTAACCCACCTAGATATTGCGCCTGCAGAATCTGCCGATATGGTACTTACCTTCCGCAATGTGCATAACTGGTATATGGGTAAAGATACAGACGGTGCATTGAGCGCATTTAAAGCGTTTTATAAAGCACTAAAACCAGGTGGTACATTGGGTGTGGTTGAGCATCGTTTAGCTGAAAACCGTGCTGATGAGGATCAAAAAACATCAGGTTATATGAAACAGAGTTACGTGGTTGACCTTGCAAAGCAAGCAGGATTTGAGCTAGCAGCAACTAGTGAAATTAATGCTAATCCAAAAGATACAGCCGATCACCCTAAAGGGGTGTGGACGCTACCACCTAGCTTAAGACTTGGCGAACAAGACGCTGAAAAATATAAAGCTATTGGTGAAAGCGACCGTATGACGCTTAAATTTAAAAAACCGCTTTAAATAGGAATAGTACGCCATGAATGTATTAGTCATTGGCAGCGGCGGCCGCGAACACGCACTTGCGTTTAAGGCCGCTCAAAACAGTAAAGTAAATACCGTGTTTGTTGCTCCAGGTAACGCAGGTACTGCACTTGAGCCTAAACTCGAAAACGTTGCAATTAACGTTGAAGATTTAGATGGCTTATTAAAATTTGCTCAGCAAAACAATGTAGAGCTCACCATTGTAGGCCCTGAAGTACCGCTCGTATTAGGTGTTGTGGATAAATTTCGTGAACATGATATGGCTATATTTGGCCCAACAGCGGGTGCTGCCCAGCTTGAAGGCTCTAAGTCGTTTACGAAAGACTTTTTAGCACGTCATGATATACCAACCGCCGATTACCAAACATTTGAGCAAATTGACCCGGCCCTTGCTTATTTAAAAGAAAAAGGTGCGCCAATTGTAATTAAAGCCGATGGTTTAGCCGCAGGTAAAGGCGTTATTGTTGCAATGACACATCAGGAAGCTGAAGACGCTATTCGCGATATGCTTGCCGGTAATGCCTTTGGTGATGCTGGTAGCCGTGTTGTTATTGAAGAGTTTTTAGAAGGCGAAGAAGCCTCTTTCATTGTGATGGTAGATGGTAAAAACGTCCTTCCGTTTGCAACAAGCCAAGATCATAAACGTGCTTATAATGGCGATGCCGGCCCAAATACTGGCGGTATGGGTGCATACTCTCCTGCGCCAGTGGTGACAAACGAAATCCACCAACGCATTATGGATGAAGTGATCACCCCGACAGTAGAAGGCATGGCAAGCGAAGGCCACCCGTACACTGGCTTCTTGTATGCAGGTTTAATGATAGATAGCTCAGGTACACCTAAAGTTATCGAGTATAACTGTCGTTTTGGCGACCCTGAAACACAACCTATGATGCTACGTTTACAATCAGATTTAGTTGAACTGATTGAAGCGGCTAACCGTGAAGAACTAGATAAAACCGCCATCGAGTTTGACCCACGCGCAGCGGTAGGCGTTGTACTTGCAGCTAAAGGCTACCCGGGTGACTACCCTAAAGGCGATGCTATTTCAGGCCTTAAGGTTAACTACCCTGCTGATGAAAAAGTATTTCATGCGGGTACTAAACAAAGCGGCGATGATGTTGTTACTGCCGGCGGCCGTGTTTTGTGCGCAACGGCATTGGGTAATAGCGTAACAGAAGCACAACAACGAGCCTACGAGCTGGTTAAACAAATTAGCTGGGATGGTATGGAGTATCGAACTGATATTGCTTATCGTGCTATTGCTCGCGAGCAGTAAGCTAATAAAAATTGATTGGTATGACCAATTAATTTAACTAAAAAAGCGCAGTTCGCCTGCGCTTTTTTAGTGCTACACTAATTAAAAGTTTTTAAAAAGTAAGCATACATTGGAACTTAGAACTTTACGTTATCATTCACTTGCTGTTGCCATTTTGATATTTATATTTTTTATTATCAATACATTGGCTTCAAACCTAGTAGTGCCTACTCGTTACACAATTGATAAAACATCACCAATGTACCTCAATCACGCCTACTACATTGATGAAACCAAAAACCAAACATTCGATGCAATTATCAAGCAACCTAATTTACTTACCCATGCTCCTTTTTCAGAAATTCCTTGGAGTTTTACTCAGCAAAATTATTGGTTGTTTCTTGATTTAGAAAACAAAAGCCAAGAAAGTCAAAAAGTAGTTGCTCACTTTGATAACCCAATGGCCGATCACCTCACAGTTTATCGTTTAGATAAAAACAACCATATATTAAAAACTTATAAGTTGGGTGATAGAGAAAAAAAACTGACTTTGTTTCAGTACAGCGTGCCACACATCAACTTTTTGATGGAGCAAAAATCAACCCAGCGCCTCGTTATTAAAATAGACACCGTGGGCATTAGCAAAACACCTATCAATTTATACCGCGATAAAGAATTTGTAGATTTAATGCGTTCTCAAACTGGTATTTGGGGAATATTTGCTGGCGTATTACTCATGGCTGCACTTTACAACCTAGTACTCTATTTTGGTATAAAAGACCGGGTTTACCTTGTTTATATTGGTTACATAATTAGCGCACTGATACTAATGGGTATAGTGCTTGGGTTTGGGTTTTACCTTTGGCCTTTAGAATGGCAACTATTTTTTCATCACAAAGTCATTGTGAGTAATTACGCTGTTTCGTTTTTTACTCTCGCCTTTTGTACTATGTTTTTGCGCTACCATAAAGATAAGTGCTGGCGATACACAATGAGCAAAGCGCTGCTTTCTCTTATGTTTGTTATGGGTATAGCTAGCTTTTTTATTCCTGAAAACATCGCTGCGCCACTTTTTTTCTGCGTATTAGCGCTGCTATATGTTGCATGCACTATATTAATTTATAAAAAACTGCTTAGTGGTTTTAGATGGGCCAAATTTTACGTTTTTTCGTGGGTTCCCCTTATTTTAGGTGCTGTAATACAACCACTGGAGCTCACCGGCGTGATTGATTACAGCTTCACTTCGCGTCACGCCTTTTTGGTGGCGATTTTATGTGAAATTGTTTTAATGGCCATGGCGTTGGCTGATCGTGTACGCTATCAACGAGAGCGCGCGCTTTACCATGCAACTCACACTCAACAAACTAAGTTGCTTAATAGCTCTAAGCTCAAACAAGCATTTATGTCCCTGCAAAGCCAAAACCGTTCTACCACCTTGTGCCTAATAAAAATATGTCATTTTAATTCGCTTAATACCATCATTACATCGACTCAAGGTTACACCCTCATAAAGCACATTGCTGAGCGACTAGAGAATGAATTAATGCACGAAAGAGAGTTTGCAAACCTTGAAACCGATTTAAATAACAGTCCTCGTCTGGCTGATTTAAACAGTGGTGTATTTGCTTGTATCTCAACCAAAAACCAAAACCAAGACACACTCAAAACACTACTCACAAAAGTCATTAGTAACCTCCCCAAGCAATATGAAATTAAAGGTTTGAGTCTGCAACTCAACTACACAATTGGCATTAGTAGTGCAAACCAAAGTAATGATTTTGAATATTGGTTAAAGCGCGGTTACTTAGCCTTAAAAGATGCAAAAGGACGTGCAGATCGCGTTGCGTCGTCTGCAATTAATAACAGTTTAATAATGGATGTTGGTTTGGCGGCTCATTTGCAAAAAGCAATTAAAACAAACCAGCTTGCGCTGTATTATCAACCGCAAATAAGTTTAGTCAATAATCAAGTAATAGGCGCTGAAGCGCTACTACGCTGGCCTGATCCCACCTATAAAAACATTTCGATTGAAGAGCTTGTAATATTGGCTGAGCATACCGGAATAATTAATGAGCTGACCTTGTGGGTTATTGAACAAGCTTGTAAAGATCTTGTAGAGCTAATTAACAGCGGCCATAAAGAGCACACAATTAGCGTTAACTTAAGCGCTAAAAACTTAGCCATTAATAACTTAGCTGAAAAAATAGAAAATATATTAATTAAACATCAAGCACCCGCTCACTTACTTAAGTTTGAATTAACTGAATCTGCCTTTGTAGAAAGCCAAGACGTGCTCATTAAATTAGTTGATGAATTATCAGCATTAGGAATAAAAGTTGTACTCGATGACTTTGGCACAGGTTACGCATCATTGAGCTACCTTGTTAACTACCACTTTAGCGAGCTTAAAATAGATAAATCATTTATTTTTGACCTCGTTAATAACCCCGCTCACCAAGTCATAGTTCAAACATCAATAGATATGGCGCACCAGCTTAACTTGTCAATTACTGTAGAAGGTGTTGAAACTCAAGAAATCCACCAGCTATTAAAACAAATGAATGCAGACCGCGCACAAGGTTATTTATATGCTAAAGCGTTGCCTTATCCTGAGTATGTTAATTTCTTAAAAAGCCAATACAGTTTAAAAATGTTAGACTCTCCTTTTTAAACATCTTTAGGGGCTATGTGAAGATGCAAGGCACACTGCGTAAATTAAAATCGAGCTTAACAGAACCCGTTCAATATCAACTTCCCGTTGGCGATGAGCTAGTTAACTTAAATGCTTTTATAGGTAAAGAACTAACGCTTACATTTAGCGGCACTATTTTGTGTTCTAACTGCGGTAAAAAAACCAAAAAAAGTTATTCTCAAGGCCATTGTTTTGTTTGTATGCGTAAGCTCGCTAGCTGCGACATGTGTATTATGAAACCAGAAACCTGCCACTACGATCAAGGTACATGTCGAGAGCCACAGTGGGGCGAAGCTAATTGTATGATCCCACATTACGTTTACTTAGCTAACACCTCGGGATTAAAAGTAGGTATTACGCGCCATACACAAATACCTACACGTTGGGTTGACCAAGGCGCCACTCAAGCTTTACCTATTTTTAAAGTACAAACACGCTTGCAGTCGGGCTTGGTAGAGGTTGCATTAGCAGAGTTTATTGCCGATAAAACTAATTGGCGCAATATGTTAAAAGGTCAAAACGAAGCTATAGACTTAAAAGCTGCCGCCGCTGAGCTTATTCCACAAATTAGCGATAAACTAAACGAGCTTAGTGAGCTATTTGGCGCAACAGCCATAGAACAACTTGATGAAGACGTGGTTGATTTAAACTTTCCAGTCACCGAATACCCAACCAAAATCAGCTCATTTAACTTTGATAAAAATCCCGTTGTAAGCGGTATTTTACAAGGTATTAAAGGCCAATATTTAATATTTGATAACGGCGTTATTAATATACGTAAATTTACTTCATACGAAGTAACTGTAGGCTAACCATGTTAAACAGCTTTCCACAGTTAATGGTTATTTATAATGAGCTTGAAATAGTGCGAAACCAGCTAGAGCAAAATGAGTGCTTACACGGTGTTGCATCAAGTGAACTAACTAATGTAAGAGTGCTTAATAAACAAGGTCAATACCTTAACCTGCAAGGTCAACTTTACTCAGCCTTAACCGAAGAGCAGCTAGCACACCTTGTTACTGCTTACCTATTAAATGAAGGGCATTGTTGCCTAGGTAAAATTAAAACGCTAAGTACTTCACAGGCATTTGATTTACTCGGGCTTTAAACATACTTTTAATAACTATTGCTCGCTAAGCACTTTAATATGCGCTACTGCACTTCTACCCAATGCTGATAGCGCATAGCCCCCTTCCAAATACGATATAACTCCCTTACAGCCACCTTCTTTTGTTACTTTGCATAGCTGCTCAGTGAGCCAAATGTAATCGTCTTCTACAAAATTCAGGCTTGCCATGTCATCTTCTACATGTGCGTCAAAACCTGCACTTATAAATAACAGTTCAGGCTTAAAATCCTTTAATTTCGGTAACCATTGGGTGTTGAATACCTCTTTTAAATCGTCCCCATTGCTTGCAATAGGTAAAGGCGAATTAACAATATGGTTATTATTTTTAACCGCTGTATTTGGGTAAAACGGGTATTGAAATAACGAGCAAAGCAGTACCCTGTCATCATCAATAAAAATATCTTGGGTTCCGTTACCGTGGTGTACATCAAAATCGGCAATTGCAATACGTTTGATGCCTTTGCTTTGTGCATACTTAACAGCAATCGCTAAGTTATTAAATACACAAAACCCTGATGACGAGTGCTTATTGGCATGATGTCCTGGCGGACGCACAGAACAAAATGCCGCGTCGAGTTTATTATCAAGTATTTCATCTACCGCTAAAACCCCGGCCCCCACCGCGCGCTCAATTGCTTTAAATGAGTCAGGGCAAAGCCATGTATCGCCATCGAGATTATTTAAGCCCTCTTGAGGAATTAATCGCTCAACCAAATTAACAAGCGCCTCATCATGCGCTAGTAAATAATGTTCTCGATGAGCTTTAGGCGCTTGTAAATGCTTTAACCCCACGTCTACGCCACTGGCAAGTAAGCGATCAGTTATCGCATCTAAACGTTCTGGGCACTCAGGGTGGTCGTCTATCATTTTATGTTTACGGCAATGTGGATGTGAGATAACTGCAGTACGCATAAAAACTCCAAAAACCAAATAAGTGAAAACTTAATATAACAAAGCCACCCGATGGTGGCTTTGCGACTTTGGTGTATAACTATATAACTTGAGCGTTAATCATTTAGTTTTTAAATTTAAATTTCTAAAGTCAAAGCTAAAGTCGGTCACGGCTGTTGAAACTGCACGCATGTTGGCGCTATTAACACGGTTAGCTGTACTCATTTCAAAACTAATAAACGCATCGGCTTCGAGCAGCTTTTCGTCCCACTTAACAATAAACGTGTTGCCTGTATAGTGCTCAAGTGTGCCTTTTAAGCGCTTTGTGTGCGTAAAATCAATTCGCAATTTACCATCAAGCTCTTCAATAATAACGTCGCCATACCAATCATCGTGTAATGTACCAGTATAATTTATACTAGGTAGCTGTGGCTGATAATCCGCAGGGGTTGGTGGTGTCGCATTTGCGTATGCTTTTTGCTTACCTTCAAAATGCTTTTTGGCTAAATCTTCAACCCAATCTTTATCCTCTAGGTTGAGCACATCCTCAAGTACTTCGTGAGTAACAGCACTTAAAGCACTAAATGCTTGCTGATTAGACAAAATAACAATACCGAGTTTTTTTTCTGGTAGTAAAGTAACCTGCGACACCATCCCTAAAATACCGCCACCGTGACCTAGCTTTTTAAAGCCGTGGTAGTCCTCTATACTCCAACCTAAACCATAACCTCTAAATTGTTGATGGTATGCCTCAAAGGCACTTTTAGATGCCATAGAGGTAATGTGCGGATGCCACATTTGCGCTTGTTGTTTTTCACTAAACAATTGATCGCCATTAGGCATTTTGCCGCCAGTCAATTGAGTGCGTAGCCATTGGCTCATATCGTTTACACTCGATGCAATAGCACCTGCGCCTCTAAAGTCTTCAAGGTAATTAACAAAAAATGGGTGTAAGCTTCCCTCCATTGGAATATGCCCTATTGCCCAGTTTTTATTACTTTTTGGGATACGCGAAAAACCTGCGCGTGAATTGGTCATTTTTAGCGGCTGTAAAATATGTTTTTCAACGTAATCGTTCCAGCTTATGCCAGATACACGCGCTACAACTTCACCTGCTGTTACAAACATCAGGTTGTTATAAGCGTATTTACTACGAAAACTGCTGGCTGGTTTTAAGTATTTTAACCCCGATAGAATATCAGCGACTGATTTATCTGTGCTTGGCCAAATCATTAAGTCGCCTTGCCCAAGGCCTAAACCACTACGGTGGCTTAGTAAATCGCGCACTCGCATTTCCCGGGTTACATATGAGTCGTATAATCTAAATTCAGGTAAATGGTCGATTACGCGGTCATCCCAGCGTAATTTCCCCTCATCGACTAATTTAGCTAACGCGGCGCTGGTAAATGCTTTTGTATTTGATGCAATACCAAATAACGTATCTTTATTTACTTCAGCCTTTGTATTTAGGTTTGCGATGCCAAACCCTTTAGCGAGTACAACCTCGTCATTTTCAACAATAGCAACGGCCATACCTGGCACATCAAAGCGCGCCATAGAGGTTTTAATGACCTCTTCTATTTTGTTGGTATCAACCTGTGCCCAAGTATTAAAAGTAGCACTGGCCAGTAGTGTAAAAGCCGCTAAATTAGTCAGTTTCATGTTAGTCCTTTTATTATTGATGCACTGCAAATTCAATTGCTGCACGTTCTTTATTAGGATCGCTCTTTTGTGGGCGATTAAGTATTGCATCACTGTAAGCCTTTGGTACGCCCGCTTCAAGTGCTCCGCGATGAACATGTTTAACGTACCAATCGTAGGGTAAAACGTCCTCGTCGTGTGTATTTGCAATATAACAATGGGTATCAATTGTTTGCCCATTTAACAGCTCAACCGTTATATCTACACAGTCGTAACCTGGGCCTTCTATCGCATCTAAAGTGAGTTTTTCGTCAGTGTTAACCTCATAGACCACACCGTATACTAAGGCATCTGCTTTATCAGTTTTTTGAATACTGCATTTACCCGAACCATCAGAAAAAAGCATATCAAAGGTTAGCTCATACCCTTTAAGGATTGCTGTGCCCACACGCTTTGCATTTGGCAAACGTGCCAACAAACGATTAGACGACATGTTAGATCCAAACGAAAAATTATATAAAGGCATGTTTACTCCTGCTTGTATTACATAAATTGAACAAGTTAAATAACAACACGTACAGCCAACGCAATTAAAATAACGCCAATACCTCGGTCAAACCAGTAGCCGCGTTGCTGAAAAAAATCACGCACGCAGGCTTTAGAAAGTACCAACGAAAGCGCAGAAAACCACGCCCATGTTGCAAGCGCCATATAAATACCATAACCAATTTGCACACTCACTGGCGTTGTTTGACTTATTACCAAGGTAAATAACGACATAAAAAAGAGCGTGGCTTTTGGGCTCAGTGCGTTAGTGAAAAAACCGCGTCTAAAAGCAACCCAAATAGACTCCTCTGGGGCTGTTTGGTTATCAATATCATTGGTTGATGATGCGCCCGGCTTAGCCGCTCTTAGTGCTTGTATTCCAAGATAAGCCAAATAAGCGCCTGCTACATATTTAAGTGCCATAAACAAACTAGGCGATTGAGACAAAATAAGCGCCACACCCATTACACAATAAGCTATGTGCAACAAAATAGCGCCGCCAACGCCTGCACTTGTCCACAATGCGTTTCGCCTACCTTGTTGCACACTTTGCTTTAGCACAACAGCAAAGTCAGGACCTGGGCTTGCTACTGCAAAGAAGTGAGCAATAACAATTAATAAAAATTCATCTAAATAGTCCACACTTATCCTTGCTAGTTAGGTGCATACGCCAGTAATAACGGGTTTGCCGATTCACTCACCAGCGCTTTAATTTCTTTTTGCGCTTTTTTGAATTGGCTTCTTAAATGGGGCTTTAAATGTTTTTTAGATACGTTGTCTTTTTTGAAGTAGCAAACCAAAGCATGCATAAATACCGTATGTGTTTCGCTCAATTGTGCTTCACGGTTAGCGTACGGGTTGTAACATGAGCCGCACCCGCCTTTAAACTGATACACCGTATTGCACATCATGACACCAAAACCTAAAAAACAGGCAAGCGCATCAGCAGCTTGGGGTAAAAAGTCCTTCCCCCCTGGAGGTAATACACCAACATGATGAATCATAATAGTAGCCAGTGTTCCGGCAAAACTGGCAACTAAATCTTGGGGCTGATTTATTTGATTTGGATTAAACGAAATATTAATAGCATGGCTCGGCGGCACAATTAACTCACAGCGCTCACCACGTATTACACTACTAAACTCAAAACGAGGAAACACTTGTGGCTGTAATTGCTGAGGAGCAACTAATTGAATTGGCCATGCATTCATTCCCGCATACGTAGTTACTCGCTTAAATACGCTTGTGGCCATTTGCTCAATACTTGATACCGAATCAGGAAAATATTGCCCTGTAGGCAATATTATTTGCGTATGTTTAGTAAAAAACTCAGCATCAAAATTTTCTACAGCCCAAATAAAAGTATCAATAAGCCATTGCTGCTCTTGTTGCTCTAACAAAGGCGCTGATTTAAATAACGCTAACATAGTGTACTCTTAATTTAATTATTCTTGCTCTTGTGCCCACTGCCATGCCTTCGTGTTATATAAAGGCACAGTAGATAATGCATGATGATGACTGCCGCTCGACTCTTTTGTTGAATACGACAAATATAATAATGTGCGAGTTTTAGCGTCGTATATTCGGCGCACCTTTAACGATTTAAATAAAATGCTCTTTGATGACTTAAACACCACCTCACCAGACTTACTACGATCAATTTCTTGTAATTGCTCCGCGGTGATTGGCCCTGTTTGACGACACGCAATCGACATGTCTGACGGGTCAGAAAAGTCTAAATCGGCCTCAACATGACTAATATGACACGTCACTCCTTTAATGATCGGATCTTGTTGTGAGTTCACCACCACATCTTTTGTAGTAAACAAACCTAAACTCACCGACGCCACATCATCAGAGCAGGCACTTAACGTAATTACTGCGCCCATTAGCACGGCTAAATGTTTTATTTTTTGCTGAAATTTCATACTCATCCTTAATATAAGCTAGGTTTTTTTACACGCTTATTTTAATAAGCTTGGGTTCACCTGTGTGTTTTTATACTAACATCAAAAATCAGCACAACTAAATTAGTTTAAAACAAACATTTTAGCCGTATGGGGTTTAGCGAGCCGTCGTGTATTTGTTACAATTAACGACACGCTTAATGCCGTAACCAACAGGAACCACCCGCATGCCGCACATTATTATTGAGCACTCAGAAGACCTCCCTGTATTACCTCAAGTACTGGTAGAAAAAATCCATAAATGCACATTCGAAAGCGGTTTATTTGATTTAGAAACTATAAAAACTCGCGCAGTTGCATATCAGCAGTATCAATTGGGTGTGGGTAAAGAAGGGTTTATACATGTGCAAGCACACATTATGGCAGGGCGAACAGTAGAGCAAAAGCAAACTCTGAGTGAGCACCTACTTGCGTGTTTAAAAACCTATTGCAGGGAGTCTGACAGTTTAAGCGTTAATATTTACGACATGGACCACGAGATATATCGTAAAAATTAACACAATTCAGGCCTTGTACTCATCGTCACAAGGCCACTCGTCTTCAGTCAAAATATACTTTGCCAATAGCGATGCCCTAAGAGCCATTATTTTACTTTTTAACTCATCACGTATCAGCCTTATTGCAGGCGAAATAAACTGCCGGCTCGGAAGCACTAACCACATTTCTGTTAAGGGTATTTTATAATCGGGTATTATTCGTTTGAGCTTACCGCTAAGCAAATCATCTGCTACATCAATGGCTGACTTTTTTGCAATCCCAGCACCATCAACACACCAGCGTCTAACAATATCACCATCGTTTACAGCTCTATCGCTGTTCATTTTAACTTTGTATTGCTGTGTATTATCATAAAACTCCCAATCAGCGTGCACTACTTCGTAAAGTTTGTAGAGTAATGCGTTGTGCTCGCTCAAATCGTTCGGCACTAACGGCTCGCCATTCAGTTTTAAGTAACTAGGTGAAGCGCACACCACGTGTGGAATATTACAAATTTTAAATCCATATAAATTAAGCTCCTCAGCTACACCTTTTTTCATCGCTCTTAATGCAACATCAATTCCATCACGATAAAAATCAGCACGGCTATCACTTGCATGCAATCTCAAAGTTATAGAACTATGAATATCCATAAGCTCATTAAGTAATACACGCATTAAATTACGTCCCATTTCAGACGACACCGCCATTCGCACTTCGCCTGTAATACACTCCTGCTTTTCATTAATAACCGCTTGCCCTTGCATTAGTAGCCCAAGCGCCTGTTCGCATAAGGGTAAGTAACGCTCACCTTCAGCGGTCAGTCTTATCTTTCTAGTAGTGCGAACAAATAGCTGTGTACCAAGAGCTTGCTCTATTCGTTTAATAGAGACACTCGCTGCCGACGAGCTCATATCTAACTGATGCGCAGCCGCTGTTATTGATTGAAGCTGCGCAACTTTTAGTAATACGCCTAAATCTGCAATTTTCATATCCGCCCCTTTATAAAACTATTCGTTGATGCTGCCAATTATCCACGTTTTAACGAAACTGTATTAAACATTAGCCTGTTTATGGAATGAAAAATACTCGCTATTGTGTCTCTATCCCAACGCAAAGGAAAATATTTATGAAATGTAGAATTGCCCTATCAGCTTTAATGCTCACAACTTCGCTTATGTCTGCACCTACTTTTGCAGACGAGCACGAATCAAAAGTAATACCTGCAAACAAAGTCAAATGGGGCTATTTAAACCCATTAAGAGGCGAGCAAAGTCCCGGTGCAGCGTATTTATGGGGCGATCGTACCGCAGATACCGCAACAGGTATGCTAGTACGCTTTAAAAAAGGGTTCGAGTCCCCGCCGCATATTCATAACATTACTTACCGAGGTATTGTAATTGAAGGCCAAATGCACAATGACGACCCCACAGCTGAAAAAATGTGGATGCCTGCGGGATCATTTTGGACACAACCTGCCGGTGAAAACCATACTACTGCAGCCAATGGCACTACAAATCTAATTTACCTAGAAATAGACTCAGGCCCTTATTTAGTAAAACCAACAAACAAACAGTTTGATAATGGTGAACGCCCATTAAACGTACATAAAGACAACCTTGTTTGGCTAGACAAAAACGACGTAAGCAATATTAATGCTAAAGGTGTACAAACAACCTACCTTTGGGGAGACACCGAGACAATGTACGGCTCAATGATAAAACTACCAGCCGGGTTTAAGGGGGAAATTAGCACAGATGCGGATGAGTTTCGTGCAGTGATAATTGCAGGCAACGTGCAATACAGCTCAAAAAGTAACTCACAAAACTTAAGTGCAGGTAGCTTTGTAGAATCTGGGGGTAAATTCATTCACTCGCTTGAGAACACAAGCGATATAACAGCAACTATTTACATTCGCAGCAATGGCTTATACCACGTAAATTAGCGTGTTATAGCTACGTAAAAACTAAAAAGCGCACTAATAAGTGCGCTCATTTAACTGCTTGTGATTAAAAGCTGTAACGTGCAGTTAAGCTAATATAATCTAAATCATCTATTGTGGTGTAGCTAGTACCTACAGAGAAATTTGTATTCACATAGTAACGAGCACCTAAAGTGATAGCTGTTTCACTGTCATCTGCAATATCAATGTAACTTAAGCGGCCATCAATTTCGATGCTATCAGTTAGCATTGATCTAACACCAACAGATAATCCATAGCCATTTTCATCATCCGACAAATCAGTACCGCTGAACGATACTTCAGTTTCAATGTTTTCGTACGTTACTAAACCATAAAAGTCAGTGCTTTCACTAATTGCAGTACGGTAGCCCACGCCTGCGCTCAACCAATTTAGATCTACATCCAAACCATCTTCTGAGTCGCCTACAGTCTTATATTGACCAGACACAAAAAAGTTATCGCCTAGTAATTTACTACCATCAAGCGTCCAACCGTTTAAATCATCGCCATCAAAATCTGCATTTAAATAACCGCCAGACACATAATTAAAGTTAGGTGTTTCTGCAAATGCAGCAGGGGTGACAAAAACTGAGCTTAATAATAAGAGTGCGACTTTATTCATTTTCATGGTACTTCCTTTTAGATACATTTTAACAACATATTGTTGTACCCAATAAAATACACAGCTATATATTTGATTGCAATTAGAAATTTTATAGATTAATTAAAAATCAAGATATCAACCAATAAAGAATAATAATGTAGGGCTTTGGATTTTAAGTGTGTAAAAATTTAATAAGATCTACTTGGAAAGCTTTGAAAAGTGGTGGCCCCTCCCAGACTCGAACTGGGGACCTAACGATTATGAGTCGTGTGCTCTAACCAACTGAGCTAAGGGGCCAACTTTGTATAACTGCAAGGCAGTTAATTTTTGAAGCGTTCAGCCACAGAGCGACTAAAGCGGGTTGCAGTATAAAAACTTTTTTAGGGCTTGTCACTACCAAAAACCTTTATTTTAACAATCAATAAGCTAACTGCTTAAATTGTAATCTTTTAAAGAGTGTGAATGGGTAAATTTGGGGAGTTTTAGGAAAATAAAGTAAAAATGATTAAAAATAATATTTATTAATAGAATGCGCTGAGCGATATTTACTTACAACTGGCGTAAACATAGCTCAGCTACGCATTATTTTTTAGCAATAATATAAATTGCATGTATTAACCCTGGGAAGTAACCCAATAGCGTTAATAAAATATTAATCCAAAAATGCATACCTAAGCCCACTTGTAAAAAAACACCCAGTGGCGGTAGCAAAACAGACAGTATTATGCGAATGATATCCATTATTTAGCTCCTTCAAACAGTTAAAAACAAAAAGCCCAGCAATGCTGGGCTTTGAGTATAACGTTATTCAGCTACGATAGATAAGTTATCTACCACATCACGTACGTCTTCAGCATTTTTAGCAATTTCGATTGCTAATTGCTTTTCCGCTGATGATTCTACTGAGCCGTTTAATGTAACAACACCATTATCGGTATCTACATCAATATCGGTTCCACCTACTTCAGAATCAAATAGGAAACGTGTTGTAATAACGGTGGTGATTTTAGCGTCCGTTAGGTCGTTATCATCATCCATCATTTTAGAATCTGTATGTTTAGCGCTCATGTTTTTAACAACGGTTAGGCTGTTTTCAACGTCCATGACGCCATCTAGACTAAGTACAAGCTCTTCTGCTAGCTCTTTCTCTACGTCGCTATCAACTTTACCTGTAAGTACTACCTTGCCATTTGTTACATCAGTGTTTATGTCAAAGTTGTTTAGGTCTGTGTTCATAAGAAGCACAGTTTCTGCCTTGCCATCAATCCAAGCATCTTTACTTTCGTTTTCCCAGCTGTTTGCTTGTGCACCCATTGCTGTTGTACCAAGAACTAACGCGGCGATAATAGATTTGTTAAATGTTTTCATAATCTTTCTCCTTTTGATTAAAGACACTTCAACTAATGCGAACATCAAGCCAACTTTATTTACCATTCAAAATCATAAGCTTAACGAAAAACATAGACTCTTATAGGTTTAACGCATTTCCCCTATTTACAGGCAAGTGAGTAAAACTTTCTCAAAGTGTGAAAATTACTAGATTATTGCTATTTTGGTTAATGTATCGTTAATATAACAACTAAACAAAAAGCCTTTAAAAATTAAACTATTGATAATAAACAAAATTAATTTTGGTATACGGTTTGCTAACTAGTTAACTAATTGCAAATACAATTAAGGAATGCCCCATGTCTGTAAAAGTTGAAGACCGCCCAATAGAGCAAGTACGCGAACAAGTGATTGATCAGTTAATTTATAACTATAGCCATGGCGTTATATCGGTTGAGGCATTTGAAAGACGATTAGACAAAGCAATGGATGCAAAAGACAATTCTGTGCTGCTTACGTTAGTAGAAGACTTAACACTTAATACCGACAAGCAATACAAAGCTGAAAAGCAATCGCAGTTTACGCCTAATTACAGTGCTCAACAAAATAGCGATGACGACATCACACTGCGCAGTATTTTGGGTTCAAACGAGCGAAGCGGACAATGGGTGGTTCCTAAAAATATTTACCTAAATAATTATATGGGCTCTGTGGTGCTTGATTTCACCGACGCTATCTTTACGCATCAAAACGTGACAATTCATGTTCATTGTATTTTTGGTAGCGACGAAATTTACGTACCCGAGCATGTTAATGTTGTGTCCAAAATGTTTTGTATTTTAAGCACGCTAGAAAACAAATCAGTAACGTTAAATAAGCGTCAAGGTCCTACCATTCATATTGAAGGCAAAGCGATACTAGGGTCGGTTGAAGTAAAGATAAAACGTACCATAAAAGAAAAGTTCATGAGCTTTGCAAACGATTTAAAGTCACAGCTTGGAGTCAGCAGTAAATAAGTGCAACTGTATTTGCTTTAATATGGCTGCTTTTGGCAGCCATATAGTGGTGGGCTTAAAGATCATTATTTCGTTCTGCAGGTATATCCGACAAGTACTCTACAAACTCAACTTCAAAGCCCGAAGGGTCTCTGAAGTAGATATTTTTTCTAAATGGGTTTTCATTGCCTTGCTTATGAACTGAAAAACCCGCTTTATTTAAGCGAGACACCGTATTTTCTAAATTAGCCGTCACGTAAGCAAAGTGAGCAAACCCAACTTGATGCCCTGAAAGCGATCTATTTTCACCCTCACCATGATCGCTCATTGCTATGTATTGCGTGTCGTCACCAAAGTGGACCCAACGCCTTGGTTTTCCATACCATTCACCCCGCCCTTCACTTCGTATTACCCAGTGGGGGAAAATGGCTTGGTAAAAGCGAATCATGGTATCAAAGTTTTTAACAACTAAATTTACGTGTTCTAAATACATACTGTTTCCTTGTGAGTTAATTTAAACACACAATAAAACCTCAAGCTAACTTTAGGTAAAGCGCTTTTTTAAATTTTAGTGGGTCATTAAAAATACACTTTTGTTTTAATTAAATGTGCAACACTTTCAAGGCTGTACAAAAAACACTCACAAGTATTTAGGGTTTATTGTTTACTTTATGTCAAAAGTCGCTAAAATACGCCGGCTGAAAATACAAACGTTCTTTTACAACCCAAAGGTAACTCCATGCATCCAATGTTAAACATTGCGGTTCGCGCTGCGCGCAACGCAGGCAAAATTTTACTTCGCGCTGGCGAAGATTTATCAAAAGTTGAAGTGCAACAAAAAGGCGCTAACGACTTAGTAACTAATATTGATAAAGAAGCCGAAGCCGTAATCCGTGACACTATTTTACAGTCTTACCCTACTCACTCTGTTGTGGGCGAAGAACTAGGTGAACACAAAGGCAAGGATGATGATTACCAATGGATTGTAGATCCTATCGATGGAACAACAAACTTCATCAAAGGTATTCCACATTACGCAATCTCTATTGCACTTAAAGTTAAAGGTCGTTTAGACCAAGCCGTTATTTATGATCCGATTCGTGGTGAGCTTTTTACTGCATCTAAAGGTCAAGGCGCACAACTTAACAGCAAACGTTTACGCGTAAGTAAAACAACTGTTCTTGCTGGTACAGTTTTAGCAACGGGCTTCCCTTTTAAGCATAAACAACACACAGATGCATACACTGAAGCGTTTAAAGCGTTATTTGTTCACACTGCAGATATTCGTCGCGCAGGTTGTTCTGCACTAGACATGGCGTATGTTGCTGCTGGCCGTGTTGATGGCTTTTTTGAAATTGGCTTAAAACCTTGGCACTCTGCTGCAGGCGAGCTTATGGTTAAAGAAGCGGGTGGTATGGTTGTCGATTTTGCTGGTGGTAATAACTACAACCACAGTGGCAATATCATCTGTGGCGCACCAAAACTGACTCAAGCTATTATTCGTGAAATTCGTCCAGTGTTAACTGAATCGTTACTTCGCTAATAAATTGCTTTTACCAATATAATTGGTACAACTAAAAAAGGAGCCTAGGCTCCTTTTTTGTTTTTAAAAATATGGGTTTATTAGCTTAATCTCTATAGTTTCCCCTTTTGTATAAGGAAGGGAATTTAAATCAGTTGCAAAGTATTCATAAAATAACGCATCAAACTCGCCGTTTTGCTGCATTATTTTAATTCCCTGCTCAAGCGCTTTAGCCAACTCAGGCTTATCCTTAGACACAAAATAATATAGCGCTGTTGGGTAGCTAATATATAAATTAGGCACAATACGTAAATTTTTGTGATCTCGCTCTAAAAGCTCAGAATTGACTTCAATAAATGATCGCGGAAAGTAATCTATGCGGCCTTGGCTAGTAAGCGCAAACATGGCTTTTAAGTTTGATAATGGTCTCACGTTTAAACCGTTATTAACCAATATGCGCGTATCAGGCCAATCATGCCCCTGTACCGAGCTCAGTTTTGATAATTGCTCAAGCGTTTTTATATCTTTAAATTTATCTAAATTCTGTTTATTTGTAACTAACGCTCTTTTGCCTATATACCCTTTGAACAATGGAATTTTAATAGCTGTTGCCAGTGACTCTCGTTCAGGGCTGCTCATACTCCAAAATAAATCAAGCGAGCTATCATCAAGTGACATTAAATTACGTTGCTGATGCGGGTGTACAGCAACACGTTCTATTTCGACAGGATACTGGGCTCTTATCAATGCCTTGGTTAGCATGTCATTGAGGTAATCATCACGGGCAAAATGCGCATGTTGATCTTTCGGAATTTTTACAATATTAACTTCGCTTGCTACAACACTTCCAATAAACAAGCTCACTACACATACAATACACTTTAATGGCAACATCATGATCACCTATTAGTAAATTACCTTTTTACTATTTGCTAATCGCTACTACTGGAGGCGCTGGGCGCCTTCGCTTGCATGTAAAAAGATAGCTATGACGAAATCGTTTGGCTTCTTTCTTTGCATCCGTTGCTAATGCTGCAACCTGATGGCTATTTTTGCACTGCTGTAAATCGGGTTCAACTAATCCGATAGATAAGGTGAGTAACGGTACAAACTGCTTTTCACCTTCACGATTTGTAGCCCAATACCCTTTGCTAGCTATATGATCGGGCGTAAAAAAAGCACGAGAACGATGTTCAAACTGTTCAATAATACGATTACAAATACTTACCGCATCGCTTTGGTCAAATACAACCATAAAGTCGTCACCACCAATGTGTCCTACAAAGTTAGCACTATTTGTACAGGCTTGCACTGTTACATCAGCCAATAATTTAATGACACTATCACCACTCGCGTAGCCATAAAGATCGTTAAACTGTTTAAAGTGATTCAGGTCAATATAAGCAAGATGAAATTTATTTTTATTACGTAACCTATGCTCTATAGCTTCGTTTATTGCGACATTGCCTGGCAACATTGTTAGCGGGTTTGCATGTTGTGCGTGGCGAATTTTTTCTTCTGTTATATGTTTTAAAATGTCTCTAAGAGGCGCAAGCCCTAAATAATTGCCACCTCTAGTAATAACAATATGGCGCCTAATATCAAAATCTTGCTCAGTTATTTGCTTACTCACCGTATCGAGCTTTTGGTCTACATCAACAATCAAGGGTTGTTTGTCCATTAACTCTATAACAGGGCGCTTATCATAAAGAGCATGACCATAGGGTGCTGCAAATACCTCGGTAAGTTGGTCTTTATGTAGTAGGCCCACTGGCTGACCCTGTTGATTAATTACAGGTATGCTAATAATGGCTTTGTCTTGCTCAAAGAGTAAATGAGCGTCTTTGCATCGGGTATCACTTGCTATGGCCTTTTGTGGTTGGCTTAGCGCGCCAATCGCCATTGACTGGTCAAACTGATCACATAATTTAAATGTAAGTGCTTGTATTTGAGCAGAGCTAAAATCACGACTTGGTTGCAAGTTCGGTCGTTCAAATAAAAAACCTTGTACATTATTAATGCCTAAACTTTCAACCAGAGCGAGTTCCTCAGAGCGCTCAATGCCTTCTGCAATCACTAAGGTGTTTGTTGCTTTAGCTAAAACGATAATTGATTTTAAAAACTCCTTTTTAACCTCACTCTGATCGCAATGATCGATAAAATAACGATCTATTTTTACATAGTCAGGACGCAGTGCAGACCACTGCTTTAAGCCAGAGTACCCGGCACCTAAATCATCAATTGCAATGGTAAAACCGAGCTCTCGGTAATGCGCAATGGTTTTAAGTAATAAGTCGTCGTTATCTACTTTGTCTTGCTCTGTTACTTCTATAACAACACGATTAGTCGCTAAACCAAACTGCTCGGTTAGGTGGCGTGTTTCGCCTTTTGGGTGGCAAGGGTCTAGTAGCGTTTTTGGACTCACATTTAAAAAAAGCTTACCTTGCAAATTTAGCTTAACAAAGTTTTCTATTGCCTTTGAGCGGCATAGTAGCTCTAGCTCAGAAATAAGGCCCCCTTGATGCGCAGCTTTAAAGAGCTTATTGGGCATTTCTGATGGGCTATTTTGTGGACCACGGCTAAGCGCCTCGTAACCAAGAATGAGCTGACCAGATATATCTAAAATAGGCTGAAATAACGTGGTTACTTCCCCACTATCTAAAATAGCCTCTAAGGCTTGTCGTTGAAGGGTCACTACTGGCTCAATTATTATTTTAAATAGAGCAACAAAATATCAATTCTGTATGACATTTTTATTTCAAGCCCCTATATTACAGGCAATAAAAAACCGCTCATAGAGCGGTTTTTTTAATGCATTTAAGATTATGGCATTGCCATCGGATCTTGATCTGCACCTTCTTTTTCTATCACTTCTGGTATTAAATCTTCTTTACTTACTCCCATTGCAAGTGCAACCGAGCTTGCAACATATACAGAAGAATATGTACCAATAAATACACCAAACAATAATGCAGTAGCAAAACCATGAATGGTTTGTCCACCCCATACAAACAATGCAATCAATACCAAAATTGTGGTGATTGATGTAACAAGTGTACGGTTAAGTGTTTGCGTAAGTGAAATATCAATAATTTCAACGGTATCGTCGATACGTACTTTACGGAAGTTTTCACGAATACGGTCAGATACAACAATAGTATCGTTGAGTGAGTAACCGATTACCGCCAATATTGCCGCTAATATAGTTAAATCAAACTCTAAACCCAGTACTGAAAACAAACCTAAAGTGATAATTACATCGTGTAATAGTGCGCCTACAGCACCCACAGCAAAACGCCACTCAAAACGAAATGCAACGTAAATTAAGATACAAATAAGTGCAGTTAACATGGCTAGGCCACCCTGCTCTTTCAAGTCTTCACCGACACTTGGGCCGACAAACTCAATACGACGCATGACCACGCTGTCGTCCGCTTTTTTCAGGGCATCAATTACTTGGTTACCAATCACTTCAGCTTTAACATCGCTTCCACGTGGAGCTAAGCGCACTAATATATCTTGGCTCGAACCAAATAACTGCACTGATGCATCAGCAAAGCCATTTTCACCAAGTACATTACGCACTTTTTTAAGATCAGCCGGTTGAGAAAAACCCACTTCTACCGCGGTGCCGCCGGTAAAATCAAGACCAAAATTTAAGCCCTTCGTAAACATTGATACTATCGACGCTACAATTAATAGCGTAGAAAAGCCCATTGCCACTTTTCGAAGAGACATGAAACGAAGGGTTCTGCTACCCAAACTTAAAATTTGCATGTCTGCCCCTTAAATAGAAAGTTTATCAATGCGTTTACCACCAATAAATAAGTTGATCACAGCTCGGGTACCAACAATGGCTGTAAACATTGAAGTTAAAATACCAATAGCTAATGTAACGGCAAAGCCTGCAATTGGGCCCGTGCCCACTGCAAACAATATAACTGCCGCAATTAACGTAGTGATATTGGCATCAAATATAGTACTGAATGCGCTATCGTAACCAAAATGAACGGCTTGTTGCGGGCTACGACCATCGGCCAGCTCTTCACGGATACGTTCAAAAATAAGTACGTTAGCATCAACCGCCATACCAACTGTCAGTACAATACCTGCAATACCCGGCAAGGTTAACGTAGCGCCTGGAATAAGTGACATTATGCCAACAATAAGCACCAAGTTTGCCGCAAGCGCTAAGTTAGCCACTAAGCCAAACCCTTTGTAATAAATAAGCATAAAGGCAAGTACAAACGCAAAACCAAGTGCAACCGCAGTCATACCTGCTTCAATGTTTTCTTGGCCTAAGCTTGGCCCCACTGTACGCTCTTCAACAATTTGAATGGGTGCAACAAGTGCACCAGCGCGAAGCAGTAAACTTAAGTTATGTGCTTCAGCTGGGTTATCAATACCTGTAATACGAAAAGAGCGGTCTAAACGAGCTTGAATTGTTGCCACGTTAATAACTTCTTCTACCTTAATAGGTGGAAGTGCTTTACCGTTTTCGTCTTTTTTACCTGATGGTTTGTATTCAATAAATACCGTTGCCATACGCTTGCCAATAGCACGCTTAGTAAAGGCATTCATTTTTGAACCGCCTTTGCTGTCGAGTGAAATGCTTACTTGTGGGCGTTGGTATTCATCTGCGCCAGATTGCGCACCAGTAATATGGCTACCTTCAAGAATAATGCGTTTTTTAAGTACCACAGGGTAACCGTCGCGGCTCATGATCATTTCAGTGCCCGCAGGGATACGGCCTTGAGCGGCAGCGCTTGGATCGGCGTTTTCGTCTACTTCACGAAACTCAAGCGTTGCTGTCGCACCTAAAATTTCTTTAGCACGAGCGGTATCTTGCACACCGGGTAATTGCACAATAATACGTTCAGCACCTTGGCGCTGTACGTTTGGCTCTGCAACACCAATTTGGTTGATACGATTACGAATGATTGTTTCGTTTTGCTTGATGGCGTAGTCACGAATCTCTTTCAGCTTTTGCTCACTCATAGTGGCAAAAAATGCATTATCGTTACTGCTGTCATCAATGTATACGTTAAGTGGGTAACGAGATTCTAAAAAGCGCTCTGCAGCATTTTTATCTTCTTCATTACGCATTTCAACACGCATACGGTCAGAGCCAGCCACGCGACGAACGCTGCGATAACGAAGTTTTTCTTCGCGTAGATCGCTACGGAAATCTTGCTCCATTTGCTCAAGCTGGTTATCAACCGCTGTTGCCATGTCGATTTCCATGGTGAAATGTACGCCACCACTTAAATCTAGACCTAACTTCATTGGATTTCCGCCAAGGGATTTTAACCAAAGAGGTTGAGCCGGCGCCATATTAATGGCTGAAATGTAATCGTCACTTAGCGAGTCACGCAGTAAATCTTGTGCTTTTAATTGCTCTTCAACATTTTTAAAACGAACAAGTATTTGCCCGCCTTCAAGCTTAGTTGATTTAACTGCTACGTTATGTTTTTTAAGGGTTGCGTTTACTTTGTCTACTACACTGAGATCAACATCAGCACCTTTAGCGCCCGAAACTTGTATAGCCGGGTCACGGCCATACAAGTTTGGAGAGGCATATAAAAGGCCAATGGCAACCACAGCTAAAACAAGTAAATACTTCCACACTGGAAACTTGTTTAACACGGGGTCGTCCTTATTATTTTTATAGCGACTTCATTGTGCCTTTTGGCAATACAGCAGATACAGACGCTTTTTGAACTGTAACTTCTGCTTGCTCATTTAAAGAGATAACGATGAAATCTTTATCTTCTGCAATTTTAACAATTTTACCTACTAAACCACCTTGGGTTAGTACTTCATCGCCTTTAGCCATCGCATTCATTAAGCCTTTATGCTCTTTAACACGCTTAGCTTGTGGGCGGTAAATTAAAAAGTAAAAAACTAAACCGAAAATAGCTAACATGATTAGCATTTCCATGCCGCCACCGGCTGCAGGTGCGCCAGCTGATGCGTGTGCGTTTGAAATAAATAAACTCATAATACTTCCTCTTTAAATTTAAAGTTTAATTTTTTATATCTGCAAGCTCTGGCACTTCTTGGCCGCGGCGAGCGTAAAAATCTTTTACAAATTCTTCTAGTTTACCTTCGCTAATTGCATTGCGCAGGCCTTCCATAACACGCTGATAGTAACGTAAGTTATGTATTGTGTTTAGTCGTGCACCTAAAATTTCGTTACATTTATCAAGGTGATGTAAATAAGCACGCGAGTAATTTTTACACGTATGGCAATCACAATCAGGGTCGAGTGGACCGGTATCTGTTTTGTGCACTGCGTTACGTATTTTAATGATACCAGTGGTAATAAATAAGTGACCATTACGTGCATTACGCGTCGGCATAACACAGTCAAACATATCTATGCCACGGCGTACCGATTCAACCAAATCTTCTGGCTTGCCAACACCCATTAAGTAACGCGGCTTATTTTCAGGCATTTTGTACGCACAATGATCAAGAATATTCATCATTTCGTTTTTAGGTTCACCAACTGATAAACCACCAAGTGCATAGCCGTCAAAGCCAATTTCTTCTAAACCGGCTTGTGATTGTGCACGTAATTCTGGGTACATACCACCTTGAATAATACCAAATAACGCAGAAGGGTTATCGCCGTGACCTTCTTTTGAGCGTTTAGCCCAACGAAGAGACAACTCCATAGAGTCTTTAGCTTCTTTTTCAGTAGCAGGGTATGGCGTACATTCGTCAAATATCATTACAATATCTGACCCTAAATCACGTTGCACTTCCATTGATTTTTCTGGCGACATCATTATTTGGTCACCGTTTACAGGTGACTGAAACAAAACACCTTCTTCGGTAATTTTACGCATTGCGCCAAGACTAAATACTTGGAAGCCGCCTGAGTCAGTTAAAATTGGGAAGTCCCAATTCATAAAGTCGTGCAAATCGCCGTGCTGCTTAATAATTTCAGTACCAGGGCGAAGCATTAAGTGAAAGGTATTACCTAAACAAATTTGCGCACCTGTTGCTTTAACTTCATCAGGTGTCATGCCTTTAACAGTACCGTAAGTACCTACTGGCATAAATGCAGGTGTTTCTATTACACCACGGTCAAAAATCAAGCGGCCACGGCGCGCTTTACCGTCGGTGCGGTCTAATTCAAATTTCATATCATCCTCAATGTCGGAAAAACAGTCCAACAAGCTATAATTTAACCGCTCGATTCTACCCTTTTTGCACTGCTAATACTATTAGCTGCGGTAAATTCGCTCGTTATAATCATATGCAACTAAAAACCCCAGCAAGTATGCTGGGGCTGAGTGTTAGTTATATTTGATAATAAATAAAACAGCGCTATTTACGTGTTAAAAACATAGCATCGCCATAACTAAAAAAGCGATATTTTTGTTCTATTGCTGTGTTGTAGGCACCCATTATGTTGTCTTGTCCGCTGAAGGCGCTCACCAACATAATTAACGTTGACTCAGGTAAATGGAAATTAGTGACCATGGCATCGACGACGTTAAATTGGTAACCCGGAAAAATAAAAATATCGGTATCGCCAAAGTAAGTATCTAATTTACCGCCATGTATTTTTGCAGCTGATTCGAGCGAACGCATTGATGTAGTACCAACAGCAATCACTCGCCCACCGCTCGCTTTAGTCTGTGCTACAGCGTCCACAACATCTTGTGGTACTTCAATGTATTCTGAGTGCATGACGTGTTCGTCAATAGTCTCTACACGTACCGGCTGAAATGTACCTGCGCCTACGTGTAACGTGACAAAGGCCATTTTTACACCTTTATTTTTAAGCGCAGCCATAAGCGGTTCGTCAAAATGTAAGCCCGCTGTAGGTGCTGCCACAGCCCCTGGTTTTTCACCATATACTGTTTGATAACGTTCGCGGTCAGCTTCGTCATCTGGTCGGTCGATATAAGGCGGTAACGGCATGTGACCAATATCGTTAAGTGTATCGAGTACATTTTTGCTGTGATCAAATTCCAGCTCAAATAAGGTGTCGTGACGGGCAATCATAGTGGCTTTAGCTTTGCCTTCTAAGATAACCTCATTGCCTGGTTTTAATGATTTACTTGCACGAACATGAGCAAGCACACGGTGTTCATCCAATACTCGTTCTACAAGTACCTCAACCTTACCGCCCGATGCTTTTTGGCCAAACATACGTGCTGGTATTACTCGCGTATTATTAAAAATGAGTAAGTCGTTTTCGTTAACTAGCTCAAGAATATCACTAAATACTTTATGGCTTATCTCCCCTGTTGGACCATCGAGGCTTAATAAGCGGCTACTCGTACGATCTTTTTTAGGAAAGCGAGCAATTAATTCATCGGGTAAGTCAAAACTAAAGTCAGCTACGCGCATAGTTGGTAATCCACATCATTAAAAATCGCGCCAAGTGTATATCTATCGCCAATTAAGCTCAAGAAGCCAACTCAACTTCTGTAAACCTAAGCATCCTTCTATTCTGGGGCATTATTCAAATCTACTTGTTCTTACTAACAAAACTTATTACCCTTAGTAATGGTAGTAAATTACGATTTTTAGGATCTCCTGCGTGGCAGAACAATTAAATTTGCTGATTTTAAATGCAAGCCGTGCTGAGCGCAGGGTGATTAAAGATACTTTAAAAAAGCTTAACGTATTTAGCTTTATCGAAGCAAATGATAGCCAGGAAGCTCTTAAAACTCTTAAGCAACAACCGGTTGATATTATTATCACTGGATTAAATGTGGGTAAAATAGACGGTTGGCGTTTTTCTCGTATGATTCGCTCAGGGCTATTAAAAACCCCTAAAAACACCCCTATTTTGTTGATGCCCCCGACTTACTGCGAACGAATTGCAGAAACAACCGCCCGTAGTTACGGAATCGATGCTGTTTTGCCTTTTGAAAACCAAGATATGCTACCGCAAGTTCTGGCTAATGTTTTATCTACACATTTAGAAAAAAGCAGTCGACTAAACCTACTTTTGTTGGAGCCCCACGCAAACAAAGCGGAGTCGATAACTGAAGAACTAAAACTAAATTTTGCTATTACACATGTCACAACGTGTAAAGCCGCACTGAACCAGTACAACCAACAACAATTCTCAATCGTACTACTTGATACCACACAAGAAAAAGCAGATGAATCTAGCCTGCTTGTCGAAAATATTTTACAACATAACCCAAAGCAAGCCATTGTTACTATTATAGATAACCCTGATGCAGATTATGCAGAACAGCTTTTGTTATCGGGTGTAACCGATTTTATTCGCGCCCCTTACGAACCTTCATTTTTAAATAAAGTATGTGATCATGCCGCTCGCCGAGAAGACTTTATGGTGAGCTACGCTGAATTTGCTCAAAAAGTAGAGCAGTTAAGCGTCAGCGAAGTGAAATACAAAGAACTATTCTCAGCTCATCAGCGCATATTATTGCACCTTAATACTGTTGTTCTTGAGCTCGACCAATTAGGAAAAATTCGCTTTATAAACCCAGCCTGGGAAACCTTAAGTGGTTTTGGCGTTAAAACGAGCCTGCAAAAAAGCCTAACGCAATTTTATACTGGTGAATGTCAAATAAAGCTAAAAGCAACCATCGATGATATACTTGGTGGCGGAAACGATCATCAGCAAATAGAAGTAAAACTCCAACATAAAAATGGTGGCCAAATTTGGGTTGAATGTAGGTTGCAGCTAATTAAAAACAGACGCAATAATGCAACGATCACTGTCACTATTGATAACATTCACGAGCGTAAGCAAGCCGAACTTCAATTACGCCACCTTGCGCTGCATGACCCATTAACTGGCCTACACAACCGATACCACTTTGACCAAGAGCTAAGTCGTATTTGTAAACCCAAACATACTCACAGCGATATTGAGCATGCCTTGATTTACATTGACCTTGATCATTTTAAAATTATTAATGATAGCCAAGGCCATCATCAAGGCGACTTGGTGTTAAAAGATGTGGCACAGCTGTTTAAAGACAACATTGAAAAAGAACACTTAGTATGTCGCATTGGTGGCGATGAATTTGCCGTCATTCTAAAAAATATGAACCTACTCGATGCGCACCTTATTGCAGAAGGTGTCTGTAGTGCCATAGAGCAGCATACCTTTAAGTCAAACGAGCAAAGCTACACAATAAGCTGCTCTATCGGCTTAACGCAAATTACAGTAAACAATAACGACCCTAATGAGTGTTTAAAACAAGCCGACATTGCTTTGTATATTGCAAAAAACTTAGGCCGTAACTTAGTACATTGCTATTCAAAAGAAGATGCGCACAACAATACACTTCAAACAGGTCTTGAGTGGGGACACGAAATCCGCCAAGCACTTCAACAGAATAATATTGAATTGCATTACCAGCCTATATGGGATTTTAAAGCAGAAAAAGTTGCTTACTTTGAGGCACTATTGCGTTTAAAGCATGAAGGCACTCTTATTTACCCTAATCAGTTTATTCCGTCTCTAGAAATGCTTAACGACACCTTTTTAATGGATCAGTGCGTAATTAGAAATGCAATTGCCAGTGTTGCAAAATACCCTCAACTTAGCCAAGTTGCTATTAATCTATCTGCACAATCATTCTTAGATGAACGGCTGCTACCACTCATTGAATCGAACCTTGAAAAGTACAATGTTCCCGCCACACGGATTATTTTTGAGATCACCGAATCCGCAAGCATAAATAACATACAAGCTACACGTAAGATGATTGATAAACTTAACTCTTTAGGGTGTCACTTCTCAATAGACGATTTTGGGACTGGCTTTAGTACCTTTAGTTACCTAAAACAGCTACCTGCTCAACATGTGAAAATAGATGGCTCGTTTGTTCGCGACATGCTTAATGACCCCATTGACCTTGCTTTGGTAAAAGCAATTAACGACATTAGTCGCTCACTCGATAAATATTCTGTTGCGGAATACGTTGAAAATAAAGAATTATTTACTACTTTAAGAGACATTGGTGTCGACTACGGACAAGGCTACTTTATTGCTCGCCCCGTTCCTGTTGAAAAAATAAATGATGAGCTTGAAAAAATTTATCAAAATAAAAGTATTTACCAACAGTAGCCTAGGTTAAAACTAACAAATTCGAACAATTTAACGTCACTTTTTTCTTCCATTATTTTCTTTCTTGCCTATACTTTCTTTATCAGATAAAGAGGATGTCATGTAATTTAAAGGATTACGCTGTATAAACATGACATCAACCCCCAGTCAATACATGGTTGATTACAAGTTACAAGGGTTTTAGGGAGGAAGGTATGGCGCAACTAGTTATATTATTACTGATAATTCACCTTATTATTGCGTACCAATGTTACAGGTATTCAAGTTTAAAAGGTTACCCCGTCAAAGTATTTACCGTATTAGGATGCGTGCCCTACTTTAATGTAGTGGTATGGATTTACTTACTTTTTTTACCTGAACTGGAGCCATTTGAAAGCCATGTTCAACGTCAAAAGCAGCCATTGTAGGCTGCTTTAATTTTTTAATAGCGGTTAACTTTAATTGCTTGGCTCATTAAAGTTTATACTACATTGGCGTTGTAAAAACACCTCAAGCTGCTGGCTAAACAATTTAAAATCGCGAATACGTCCAGTAGTTTTTCGCCAGAGAATACCAATATCTCTGTAAGCATCGCTTTGCGACGGTGTGGCGACCATCTGTTTATTTTCTAAAATACCGGCATTAATGGCCATTTGTGGTAAAAAGGTCACCCCGAGCTGGTGTTCAACCATACTGAGTAATGTATGTAAGCTGGCCGCTTCAAATGGGTTAATACAGCTTGAGCGGTTTAAATGGCACGCACTCAGCGCGTGACCCGTCATACAGTGCTCTCGCTCTAACAAAAACACACTGGCATCAGGTAATAGGTTAAAGTCTTCTACGCCCTTTGCAGGCATATAATCTTTATGGTGCACTAAGCTAAAATGATCTTTTGCTAAAATTTGGGTATGGAACTTGTCGGTTGCATACGGTAATGCCAGTAACGCTAAGTCAATGTGCCCATGCTCTAGCTTATCCAGTAATTTGTCGCTGGTATCCTCAATTAGTACCAACTCTAATTCACAAAAAGTTTGCTGACAAAAGTGATACAAAGGCGCTGCAATAAAGCTTGCAATAGTAGGAATAACGCCAACGGTTAACTTACCGCTAAGCGGCGTTAAAAAGCTTTTTGTAAGCTCTTTTAAACTAATAGTGTCGTTAATTATTTTTCGTGAACGCTCAACAACCTCTTCACCTATGCTTGTAAACATAAGGCTTCGGTTTTCACGCTCAATAAGTTGACAACCCAGCGTTTCTTCAAGATTTTGAATGGCACTGCTTAGTGTCGACTGGCCAATAAAACAGGCACTGGCTGCACGGCCAAAATGCTGATGCTGATGAACAGCGAGTAAATACTGAAGCTGTTTAATACTTGGAAGATTGGTCATTTTTTCTTTCCACAAATAAAAAGACCCCAATACCTAGGGCATTGAGATCTTTTCAAGCTAAAAGTCTTTTAGTACTTTTTTGTTAAACCCCAAATGCGGTTCTCAGTACGTAGAAGATAACAATAGCAAGGGCAGCACCAACTGGCAACGTTATTACCCAAGAAACTACAATGTTTCTGATAACGCTCATGTTAAGTGCACCAATACCACGTGCCATACCTACACCTAGTACCGCACCCACTAAGGTTTGAGTAGTAGAGATTGGCATACCAGTTCCTGATGCAATAACAACAGTAGAAGCAGCGGCAAGTTCTGCAGCAAAACCACGGCTAGGCGTTAAATGTGTAATGCCTTCACCAATTGTTTTAATTACTTTTTTACCTAAAATGGCAAGACCTGCAACAATACCAAAGCCACCTAGTGGAAGAATCCACCATGCAATTGCTGCCTTCTTAGCAATTTCACCGTTGTTTTCAACAATATTTACAACAGCAGCTAGTGGACCAATTGCATTAGCAACATCGTTAGAACCGTGAGCAAATGCCATACTACAAGCGGTTAACACCATTAATACCGCAAACACTTTTTCTACGTTATTAAATTGCATTTGCTTATCAGCTTTAGGATCGATGTTTAAGCGAGAAATAGCAATTTTACCAATGATGGCAACAACCACTGCAACACCAATTGAAAGCGCATACCCTTCAACAGAACCTAGGTTAATACCAACGTGCTTTAAACCTTTTTTTATTGTAACTAAAGCCATGATAAAACCCGCTAAACCCATGTAGATTGGTACGTAGCGTTTAGCGTTCTTTAATGGTGCATCTGTATCAAATATAAGCTTTTGCGCGCTCATGAATATTAGATACGCAATAAAGCCGGATATAGCTGGTGTAATGATCCAGCTTCCTACAATGCCGCCTACTTTATTCCACTGGATTGCTTCTGTACCCACAGCAACTAGCGCAAAACCAATGATTGCACCAATAATAGAGTGAGTTGTTGATACTGGCCAACCTAAAAATGAAGCGATTAGTAGCCATGAACCCGCGGCAAATAGCGCGGCAATCATACCTAAAACCATCAGTTCAGGAATATTCGCAAACGGTGCAGCATCAATTATTCCTTTACGAATAGTTGATGTAACTTCACCACCGGCCAAATAAGCACCTGCAAACTCAAAAATCATAGCTATTAAAATAGCTTGTTTGATTGTTAATGCTTTTGAACCTACAGATGTACCCATGGCGTTCGCAACGTCGTTCGCGCCAATACCATAAGCCATGAAAAAACCAACAGCTGCGGCAATTAAAACTAATACCGTGCCGTAAGATGCAATGATATCCATTGTATAACCTTAATCTTTCGTGTTTGAACTGATTTTAAATTAACGAGCTAACATCAGCTCAAGACGTGATCCTACGCGCTCTGCAATATCTGCAAGCTCACCAACCCATTCAATAATGCTGTATAAAAACATTACATCTACAGGGTTAAGTTCACTTTCTACTTCACGTAGTTGGCGGCGTACTTTAATTTGCATGTCATCCGTGTCTTGTTCTATTGCATCCAATTCAACGAGCATTTTTTCTACTAAGGTCACTTCGCGACCTTTAAAACCTGTTTCTAATAGCTCTTCTAACTCGTTTATTGCTTTAGATGCTTGTTTTGTCGCATCCACACAACGAGTTAAGTAAGCCAAGAAATCAGCTTGCATTACTGCTGGTATGGTCATTTCACGACCGATTACGCGCCCAGCAATGTCTTTTGCTTTATTAGCAATTTTGTCTTGTTGGGTTACTAACTCGAGCAGATCCGTACGTTCTACCGGCATAAATAAACCGCGTGGTAACTGTAAACGTATGTCTCTTTTCATGTCATCGGCTTCACGCTCTAAATTACGAATAGTGATACGAAGCTCTTCTGCTTGTGTCCACTCTTCTTTAAAAACGTGATTAAAAAAAGGTATCAAAGCTTTACTAGCTTGATGAACTTTTTTGATGTGATCTTCCATTGGTTTGAAAGGAGATTTTGCAAAAACTCCTAAAAACGCGTTTGTAGGCATAACTGACCCTTTAATCAAATTACATGCGTGCAGCATGCGATTTTACAGTATTCACAACAATTGTGAACGGTTTTTATTATTTAACTTATCGCTAAACGAACAAAGCGGCTTATAGCCGCTTTGTTAAAATGCGCTAATGAACTTTAAAGCGATTTTTCAATATCTTCCTGTGATATATGGCGAATATCTTTACCATTTACAAAGTAGATAATGTACTCAGCAATATTTTGACAACGGTCGCCAATTCGCTCTAATGATCGCACTGACCAAACTAAATCCATGATTTTTGGAATAGAACGTGGATCTTCCATCATGTACGTCATAATTTGACGTGTTATGGCTTCATATTCACGATCAACTTTAGCATCTTCTTTGTGTACTTCAAATGCGCGTTGCACATCCATACGTGCAAACGCATCAAGTACATCGTGTAACATTTTTAAAACCTGACGACCCATATTTTCAATATTCACTAACAAATCTTGTTGATCTTTAGTGAAAGAATCGAGAGCCACTTTTGCAATACGCTCAGCTTCATCGCCAATACGCTCGAGGTCAGCAATAGTTTTTGCAATAGCAATCACCAAACGTAAATCGCTGGCAGCGGGCTGACGACGCGCAATAATACGAGTACATTCTTCATCAATGCTCACTTCCATAGCATTAACTTTGTAGTCGTTTTTACGCACTTTTTCTGCAAGTTCTGCATCGTTAGTGCTTACCGCATCAAGCGCACTACTTAGTTGTTGCTCAACTAACCCACCCATGCTTAGTACATGGTTACGAACATTTTCAAGCTCTTGATTAAAGCGACCAGAAATATGCTTATTAATATTATGTTCCATAATTACCTTCTCTCTAAATCTTGTACAACACGATACTGTTAATTATTTAGCCGTAACGACCTGTAATATAATCTTCAGTCTTTTTCTTTGTTGGTGTTGTAAATAAGGTATTTGTATCTGAGTATTCAATCAGCTCACCCATGTACATAAAGGCTGTTTGGTCAGACACTCGCGCTGCTTGTTGCATGTTATGCGTAACAATAACAACGGTAAATTTATTCTTTAAATCGTTAATTAGTTCTTCAATAACTAGAGTAGAAATTGGATCAAGCGCTGACGTTGGTTCATCTAGTAGTAAAACCTCAGGCTCTATCGCAATAGATCGAGCAATAACTAAACGCTGTTGCTGACCGCCTGATAAACCAAATGCACTGTCATGTAGTCTATCTTTTACTTCATCCCATAAAGCAGCGCCACGTAATGACTGCTCTACTACTTCGTCTAACTTACGCTTTTCTTTAATGCCCTGTAAGCGTAGACCATAGACTACATTTTCATAAATCGATTTTGGAAATGGGTTAGGACGCTGAAACACCATCCCAACGTTACGGCGAAGCGCCGCAACATCTACATTTTTATCGTAAATATTTTGTCCATGAAGGAGTATTTCACCTTCAATTCGACAAATATCAACCAAGTCATTCATTCGGTTAATACAACGTAATAGCGTTGATTTACCACAACCTGATGGGCCGATAAACGCCGTTACTTGGCCTTTTGGAATATTCATATTCACTTTACTAAGCGCTTGTTTATCACCGTAGTAAAGATCGAGATCTTTAATCTCTAACGCTTTTTGCTCGTCTGTTAAATTGTCTAAATCTAACTTCATGCCCAAATTGGCTTGGTTTACTTTTGGAGCGACTGTAATCATGTTTGTTACCTATTAAATCTTTACTAATTAGTGTTCAAGCGATCTGAATTTTTCACGTAAATGGTTACGTATACCAATGGCCGTTATGTTGAGTGTGATAATTACCGACACAAGTAAAAATGCCGTTGCATATACTAGCGGGCGTGCCGCTTCAACATTCGGGCTCTGGAAGCCAACATCGTAAATATGAAAGCCTAAGTGCATGAACTTTCTGTCTAAGTGAAAATACGGAAAGTTGCCGTCTAATGGTAACGTCGGTGCCATTTTAACAACACCTACCAACATCAGGGGCGCAACTTCGCCTGCTGCACGTGCAACAGCCAGTATTAACCCCGTCATAATTGCAGGGCTTGCCATTGGAATTACAATACGCCATAGGGTTTCAACTTTAGTTGCACCCAATGCTAATGAACCGTCACGTACAGTGCTTGGAATACGTGATAAACCCTCTTCCGTAGATACAATAACCACGGGTAACGTTAGTATTGCCAATGTTAGTGCAGACCACATTACACCTGGCGTACCAAATACTGGTGTTGGTGAAGACTCTGGGTAAAATAATTGGTCGATACTGCCACCTAGCATATATACAAAAAAGCCTAAGCCGAATACACCATAAACAATAGAAGGTACACCCGCTAAGTTAATTACCGCGATACGAATCATTTTAGTGACCGCATTTTTAGCCGCGTATTCGTGCAAGTAAATAGCAGCAACAACACCAAACGGCGTTACTATCACAGCCATCAACATAACCATAAATACAGTACCAAATATAGCAGGGAATACACCGCCTTCTGTATTTGCTTCGCGAGGATCGTCAGATACAAACTTGCCTAGTTGACCAAAGTAATGGCCTAGCTTTGCAAAAAAGCCCATATCGTTCGGAAACCACACATCAAGTACTTGATACATTGGGATCGTAACTATTTCCCCGCGCATATCTTTTACCGTAACATGGTCACGTTTTGCCTGTTTACGCAGTGCAAATAACTCTTTTTCAAGTTCGCCGTACTCTGCACGTAATTCGGCACGCGCTTTTGCAAGCTCTGCAACACGTTCATCTGTTAACTGGTTATCAAGTAAGTAGCTTTTCTCTTTTAAGCGTAAGCGCTCAAGTTCATAGTTGATATGACCTATATCGCCATTTTGTAAATCCAGTGCTTCATCATTTAAATCTACAGCACGCTCAACAAGGTCATATAAAGCCTCTACTTTATCGCCCTCTACTGGCTTGCCGTCTTTAAATACACTTTCTACATACCCGTAAAAATTACCATTTTTACTACGTTCAAATACTGCAAGCGTAGCAGGTGTAGACTTTGCTTTTATGTCGGTTTCAAGTATCCAACGAAAATCTAGAGCTACGTATTCACGGTTACCTGTTTTTATAAGTAAACGTTCAAATTCTTCTTTATCAAATGCTGAAACATCAACACCTGTCGCTGCCAAACGTTCTTTTGGTACGAGTTCACGGTCGTAAACTTCACCAATAACGGTTTGCTTGGCAATCGAGCCTTCAAGCTCAAACTGTACAACTTGAGAAGGCCAGAAAAAACTCAATCCCTTCCAGGCTATCATCGCTAATATACCTAAAACCGAAATTAAGCTGATGCTCACTGCACCGCCGGTCATCCAAATCCAAGGAGAACCAGACTTAAACCACTGCTTTACCATGTCGTGTCTCTCCACTTACATTGAGCTGTATTTTTCACGTAACTGCTGACGAACAAACTCAGCTAACGTGTTAAATACAAAGGTGAATATGAATAGTACAAAGGCGGCTAAAAACAATATTCTGTAATGCGAGCTACCTACTTCTGATTCAGGCATTTCTACCGCAATATTAGCTGCCAGCGTTCTCATGCCTTGGAAAATACTCCAGTCCATAATCGGTGTGTTACCTGTTGCCATGAGTACAATCATGGTTTCGCCCACGGCACGGCCTAGGCCCATCATTACCGCAGAGAATATACCTGGGCTTGCAGTTAATAGCACAACACGTACGAGTGTTTGCCATTGAGTAGCCCCTAGTGCTAATGAACCATTTGATAAGTGCTTAGGTACACTAAATACGGCGTCTTCTGCAATAGAGAAAATAGTTGGAACCACTGCAAAACCCATTGCTATACCGACTACCAATGAATTACGTTGGTCGAATGTCATGCCCAACTCGTTTGTTAGATACTGGCGTACATTACCGTCAAACATCCACAGCTCTACTGTTTCGCTCATTGCGAACGAGAACCAACCAACAACTAATACAACAGGAATCAAAATAATTGAATGAGAACCTTCAGGTATTTTATGGCGAATACTTGCTGGTAACTTCGTCCACGCAAGTGCTGAACCTAAAATACCAATAGGTAATAAAATGAGTAAGCCAACAATTGCAGGTAAGTGCTCTTCAATTAAAGGCGCTAACCAAAGGCCCGCTAAAAAGCCTAAAATAACCGTAGGAAGTGCTTCCATTATTTCAACGGTTGGCTTTACAACCTTACGTAATCCACTCGACATAAAGTACGCAGTGTAAATTGCCGACGAAATCGCAATGGGTACTGCAAATAACATAGCGTAAAAAGCAGCTTTAATTGTACCGAACGAAATAGGCACTAGCGAAAATTTAGATTCAAAGTCATCACTTGCAGATGTTGACTGCCAAATGTATGCAGGCTCTGGGTAACCTTCGTACCACACTTCTTGCCATAACGCAGACCATGTTACTTCAGGATGTTCGTTGTGAACCTCTAATACCGTTAATTTGCCATCCGCTAAAATTAACGCAGCATTTGAACGTGGAGCAATTGCAAAGTGTTTAATTTCGCCTTCACTTACTTTACCCTGCCATAGCTTAGCTTCGCTTGTTGTGTAGTAAACACCAAGCTCACCGTTACTGCTGGTAGTGAAAAAAGTACGACGATAAAATTCTGTAAAAATATTTAATTTGCTTTGTTTGGTTGTTTCAAACGCACGAATTTTTTGGAACTGACGACCAGCGTCTGTGTTTACTTCAAACCACTGCGACACTTCACCGTTATCGTTAGCAAGCATTAACGAGTTTGCACCCGCAAGTAACTGAGCAGACACTATATTAGCGTTTTCTTCATTAGCCGATAATAACTGGATTTGCTCTACTTCACTTGGATAACGCGTATCATAAACGTAAATTTGATTAGCTGAACGAATAAACGTACGTGTTGTATCTGGCGAAATTAAAAGCTCATCTACACGACCTTCAACATCAAGCTCTGTTCGCTCAACAACCCACTCTACTTCACCTGTAAACATGTTTTCTTCAGCAACAAAGCTGCTAAACAAAACGCGCTTATCTGCGGTTAATGCAACAACCGCCGTTTTATCTTCATAGTGAGAAAACGCAAAGCGCTTGATAGCAGCGCCTTGAGCATCAACTTCTAACGCCATTTCACCAAGCGGATAATCAACACGTGGCGTTAATTTACGTTCGTTATTTGGAAAGGTAACTAAAAACTTAGGTACAACCACCATCACAGTGCCGTTTTCTAAACCATATGCGTATTGGCCCTGAAACGGTGCACTCGTTGCAAAGCTTGTTACTTCGCTTGGAAGAGCAACATTAAGCGTCTTGAGTTTTTTACCAAAACTTGCTTTTTCTACATTGTAAAAATCAACTTGGCCTTGTTGGCTTAGTAAATAAGCAACTTCGGTTTGCTCTTCAACACCTAAGCCAACTATTTGATCTGCGTTACTTACTGTGAAGCTGTCACGCTTTTCAACTTTAGCTGACTCAAAAATTGGCTGTACTACATAAAGAAGGTAGAAAAATATTAACAACAGCGCTATTAATACCATTACTCCACCGGCGGTTATGCCAAATTTGGCAAACCTGTCTTTAAATAGACGGCTTCGATCCGTATTAAAAGACGGTTTATTCGGATTGGAAGTCATCAAAACACCTTTAAATCTTAACGTTCTATAAATTATATTTCATCAAGATGACAGTAATGTTACAACGGTCATAATAAGCACTCTAATTAAAGGTATATCTAAGGTGGCATAAGTTATTGTATTAATTAAGCGTTAGATTAGTCATTTAGAAGGGAACTAAATAACAAAAATAATTGGACAAAGCATTTAACGAGGTTAATACTCAAATGGTAAATTAAGGGATGCGCTTACCTTTCTTTCATTCACGTTAAATTAATTATTAACATAATAAAATCATTAACCTATAAAAGCGCGTCAGCATCAAAACATATTTTATTTAATGCCTACGCATTTACATTCTTCGGGCTTAAAAAGAGGCACAATTTATGAAACAGTTGGTAATAACTATTTTAGGAAAGGATCGTCCAGGCTTAGTAGAAGATATTTCATCGGTAGTTTTAAAAAATCACGGCAACTGGTTATGTAGTAACCTTAGCCATTTATTAGGTCATTTTGCAGGGATTATTCAGTTAGAAGTTGCTGAAGAGCATTTTCAGGAACTGCAAAACGCGCTTACCGCTTTACCAAAACTTGAAGTGCGTATTGAAGCTGGCAATACTGAAATTGAACCTTCACCACGTGAACAAATCAATTTAGTGATCACAGGAAACGATCGCCCTGGTATTGTCCAAGAGCTCGCGAGCGTAATACGACACAAAGGAGCAAGTATTACTCATTTAAATTCTAGACAACAAAGCGCACCTAATTGGGGAGTCCCTATTTTTAGCGCTGTTGCAACCGTTACCTTACCTAACGGAATGGATAAAGACGAAGTAATTGATGCGCTTGAGTCAATAACCAGCGACTTAATAGTAGACACAGAAGAAGCATAATTTTTTATTGCGTGTCATACAAGTGACACGCATGTCATTTTAATGTCATTAAATTGTTCTATATTTAACTCAGCGTTAGATAATGGAATATAATATGAATGCCCACATAGAACATACTCAAACCGTTGAATACTTTGCTAAAGAGCTTAGTTGGCTGTCATTCAACGAGCGCGTTCTACAAGAGGCTAAAGACAAAAATAATCCAATAATTGAACGCATGCGGTTTTTGGGGATTTTTTCTAATAACCTTGATGAATTTTTTAGGGTGCGTGTTGCCGACGTTAAACGCCGTATTTTATTAAACAAACTTCCCGATGCTAATTTTGAAGAAGACGAAGCTTTATTAAGTCAAATTCAACAAAAAGTTTTGCAGCTAGGCAAAAAATTTAACCTAATACACCAACAAATTTTAAACGATTTAACCACTCATAATATCCATGTAGATCGCCCCGAAAAATTAACAGATTTTCATCTTAATTGGCTAAAAGCGTATTTTCATGACAAGGTTTTACAGCATATATCTCCCATTTTACTTAATGAAAATAAAGATTACTCAGACTATATAAACGACACAATGACTTACTTGTTTATTGAAATGAGTGACGAAAAAAGCCACTACGCTATGCTTGAAGTCCCCACAGACCGAGTACCCCGTTTTATTATATTACCGCCTGAAAAGACACGTCGTCGTAAAACCATTGTTATGCTTGATGACGTTATTTCTTACTATTTAAATGATGTTTTTAGTAACTTTTTTCACTTTGATAAAATTCAAGGTCATGCAATAAAACTCACACGAGATGCAGAATACAATTTAGACGATGAGCTAGAAGAAGGACTGCTCGATAAAATGTCTAAGGGTCTTAAACAACGTATTTATGCAGAGCCTGTGCGCCTTGTTTACGACGAGAGCATGCCAGAAAGTATGTTAAAAGTGATGAAAAAACGTCTAAACGTGAGTCATCATGATGCGCTGATACCCGCGGGTCGATACCGTAACTTTAGAGATTTTATTGCTTTTCCTAATGTGGGTCGCCAATACCTTGAAAACAAAACACTTCCAGCAATACAAAGCACAGCTTTTAACAAACACAGCAGCGTATTTGACGCAATAAGCGAGCAAGACATACTGCTCTACTACCCATATCACACATTTAATCATTTACTGGAGTATGTTCGCCAAGCCGCATTTGATCCTATGGTGACGCAGATTAAAGTAAATATTTATCGAGTGGCGAGTAAGTCTCGGCTTATTTCTTTACTCATCAATGCCGCTAAAAATGGCAAAAGTGTCACGGTAATGGTTGAGCTTAAAGCACGCTTTGATGAGCAGAACAATATTGAATGGGCTAAAGTTCTTAGCAGTGCTGGAATAAAAGTTATTTTTGGTATTCCAGCCCTAAAAGTGCATAGCAAACTATGTGTTATTCACCGTAAAGAAAAAAACAAAATAGTTAAATACGCCCATATCGGTACCGGAAACTTTCACGAAAAAACAGCTAAAATCTACACTGACTTTAGCCTTTTCACAAAACATAACGGTATTTGTGAAGAATGCGATAGCGTATTTAAGTTTATAGAAAGCAGCTACAAGCCCTTTAATTTTGAATATTTAATGCTCTCCCCTATTAATGCTCGCGACACTTTATTGGATTTAATTGATAAAGAGATTCAGCATGTTGAAGATGGTTTCACAGGAAAAATTACAATTAAAGTAAATAATTTAGTTGATAAACAACTTGTAGATAAACTTTATTATGCCGGTCGTCGTGGAGTAAAAATCCGAATTATTGTACGTGGTATGTGTTCATTAATACCGGGGGTGGCTCACTTTAGCGAAAACATAAAAGTGATCAGTATTGTTGATCGCTTTTTAGAGCATCCTCGCGTAATGGTATTTGGCAATAATGGCAATGAAAAGGTGTATATTTCTTCCGCTGATTGGATGACTCGCAATCTTGATCAACGCGTTGAAGTGGGAGTGCCCATTTTAAATAATAAATTAAAACAGCTCATTCTGGACATTTTAGAGCTACAATTTAAAGACCGCACAAAAGCTCGGCTAATCGATAGCGAGCAAAAAAATACCTATGTTAGGCGCGGTAACAGAAAAAAAATTCGCTCACAAATAGCAATATACGATCACTTAAAAAAATGGGAGAGTAATTATAATAATGAATGATCACCCATCAATAGCGGCCGTCGATCTAGGTTCGAATAGCTTTCACTTGGTCGTTGCGCGCGAAGTGGATGGCACATTACAAATTCTGCATAAAGAGAAACAGCGTGTTTATTTAGCCGATGGCTTAGACGATAAATTAAGACTAAACCAAGCAGCCATAGACCGTGCACTACTTGTACTTAAGCAGTTTGCAAACACCCTTGAAGACTTTCCTCCTGGTAATGTAAAAGTAGCTGCTACATACACTTTTAGGCGCGCCAAAAATATTCATGCCTTTTTAACTCAGGCGAGTAAGGTATTTCCATTTCATATTGATGTGATCCCAGGGCAAGAAGAAGCTCGGCTTATTTATCAAGGTGTGGCTCATTATGTACATAACGAAGAGAACCGCCTTATTATCGATATTGGCGGAGGCAGTACCGAACTAATTATTGGTAAGCACTTCAAACATAAGCTTCTTACCAGCCGTAATATGGGCTGTGTTAGCTACACAAAACAGTTTTTTAGTGGTGGAGCTATTACGGCTAAGCGTTTTAATCGAGCTGAAATAAAAGCGGAACAAGAAATCGAAGTTATTTTTGCCAACTACATTAACGAAGGTTGGCAAGATGTAATTGGTACATCAGGCACTATTAAATCAATTTTAACCATGGTGTGCGCACAAAACCCGCAACAAACATGTGTAAGTATTGACGATTTACTGGCTCTTAAGCAGCAATGCATTGCCGCTAAACATATCGATAATATAAGTATAGAAGGATTAACGCCTGAGCGTCAGCAGAGTCTATGTGGAGGACTTGCCATTCTTATTGCTGTTTTTAAAGAGTTTTCAATCAATCAGCTCTCTTATAGTGACTTCTCTTTAAGAGAGGGGCTACTTCATGAAATGCAGCAAAAACTCGCCGATAAAGACATTCGCAGCAATACAATCAATAACCTGAGTGAACGATACACCGTAGATAAAGCCCATGCCTCACGCGTTGCTAATACAGCTACTTGGATATACGAGCGCCTTAGCAAAGCGTGGCAACTAAATGATAATAACGACATAGCGCTTCTTAATTGGGCTGCTAAGCTACACGAAATTGGCTTATCTATTAACTCTTCAGGTATTAATAAACACAGCGCTTACATTGTGGCAAATAGCCAGCTTCCTGGTTTTACTCAGCAAGAGCAACTCATTTTAAGCTCGCTAATTCGCTTTTACCGAAAAAAAATTAAACGTGATGAATTACCAGAGTTCACAACAATCGCGCAGCAACATGTAATTAAGCTTGTTACTATTTTACGCTTAGCTGTTTTATTTAATCAAAAACGCCAAATTAGCCAGCAACCTAATATGAATATTAGCGCTAATGCCACAGGGCTTTTTATTAAATTTTACGATAATTATTTACAAACACACACGTTACTTAATGCAGATTTAGAACTAGAACAACGTTATTTAAAAAAGGTAGGAATAAGTCTTAACTGCTCATAATATTTTGAAGAGTAAATAATTAAGTAGGGTGCAAATACACCCTACTTTTAGCTAAGTATACTTTAGCTAATTACATATCCATATGGCGATTTGTACTTTGCATCATTTGTTTAAGCCCTTGCTTTTCAAGCTCTAGTAGCTGCGCTAGCTTCTCTTGCGCATTTTGCGTTTCTGCACGCTCGAGAAGGTAATCGTAAAGCGCGATAACTTTTTGATGCTGACTCGATAAGTAATCTTGAATTGCTTTTTCATCTAACTGCTTATCTTTGCTGATATCGTTAAACGTAATAAGTTCGGGGTTACTGGCAAAGTACTCATAACAAAATGTGTCGAGCGTGTTAATTTCGGTAATCGCTTTAAAACCCACTAAATCTTCAGCGAGTTTTTTTTCGTAATTAAGGTAATAATCCACCAGCATGGCATTACGCTCATCAAGTATTGGTTTAACGCTATGAAAGTTAGCCGCCATTTGCGTATGAAATAATACTGTCCAATCGTATACCTCTTTAATTGTTTTAACTTGCATGTGCATTCCTTACTTAGTTAACTTATGAGTTACTAGTTGCTTGAATCATGCCAATAAAAACCACAATTAAAAACAATGGGTTACACTTTAAAAATAAATTAAAATACAAATTAATAGAATAACTTACAGACAATAGGTAATTTTTATAGGGCAATGATAAGTCATTACCCTATCACTGTTACTTAATAGCCTTTTTTCTCCATAATAGGTAAACCGCAGGAATAACTAATAAGGTCAACATTATTGCGCTTACCATACCACCTACCATAGGCGCTGCAATTCGGCTCATTACTTCACTACCGCTACCCGTACCATAAAGCACAGGTAATAAACCAATAACAATAGTAGCCACCGTCATCATTACAGGACGCACACGTAACCCGGCACCTTCAATAATTGCCTGCTGTAACTGAGCTAACGAAAGTGGTTTATCAGCTCGCTTAGCAGTTAAGCACATGTTTTGATATGCCTGATTTAAGTAAACCAGCATAATCACCCCAATCTCCACAGCAACACCGGCCAGTGCAATAAAACCAACCCCTACGGCGACTGAAAAGTTAAAACCTTGAAGGTACATGAGCCATACACCACCTATCATAGCCAATGGCAGTGTGCACATAATAATAGTTACTTCAGCAAAGCTTTTAAAATTAAGATAGAGCAGCACAACAATAATGGCCAAAGTGAGAGGCACTACGTAGGTGAGCTTCTCTTTTGCACGTT
Organism: Pseudoalteromonas sp. S554; assembly: GCF_005930865.1. NCBI lineage: Bacteria > Pseudomonadati > Pseudomonadota > Gammaproteobacteria > Alteromonadales > Pseudoalteromonadaceae > Pseudoalteromonas > Pseudoalteromonas sp. S554. The sequence goes on from NZ_PNDV01000038.1 coordinate 54,179, forward strand.
GCATATATTCATACTGCCCAGCCCATGAAATAGAATACCCCGATGGCAGCGTTAAATGCTCATCGAGCAAGGCTCTCGCGCTTTCAACATAGCTACCAATGTCTACGCCATCTATATCAATATAAACCCAACCATTTAAACGTGCATTTTCACTTTTAATGCCAGACGGGCCATTTTCAATAAATACATTAGCGACATCTCCAAGCGCAATATGCTGTCCTTGTGGCGTCACAATGGGCAATAACATAAGGGCGTCAGGAGAATCCCTAAAAACTTGCGGATAACGCACGTTAACCGAATAACGAGCCTGCCCTTCTATTGTTTGTGTTACATTTTTACCACCAACTGCCGTTGCTATAACTTGCTGTATATCGCTTATGTTTAAATTATAACGCGCTGCTTTTTCACGGTTTATATCAATTTTTACGTAGCGCCCACCAGCCACTCGTTCAGAGTAAACAGATACAGTGCCTTGAATATCAGCAAGTAGCGTTTCTATTTGCTCACCAATTTTTTGAATTTCACTTAACTGTGGACCTGCCACTTTAATACCTATTGGTGTTTTAATACCGGTTGCCAACATGTCTATGCGTGTTTTAATTGGCATAACCCACGCATTAGTTAAACCAGGAAACGTGACTAATGCATCAAGTTCGGCTTTGAGTTTTTCAAGAGTCATTCCCTCTCGCCACTCGTCTTTGGGCTTTAATTGAATAAACGTTTCAATCATTGTCAGTGGAGCGGGATCGGTGGCTGTTTCAGCTCGCCCGACTTTACCAAAAACTGTTTTAACTTCCGGTACGGTTGCGATTAACTTATCTGTTTGCTGCAAAATCTCTCGAGCTTTAGCTATTGATATACTTGGGTATGTAGTGGGCATATACATTAAATCACCCTCATCAAGTGGCGGAATAAACTCGCTACCTATTTTGTTAAGTGGGTAAAAACCTACCAAGGTCATAACTAAGGCAAATATTAAGGTTGTTTTTGGAAAATTAAGCACCCATCTGAGCAAAGGCCGATAAGCCGCTACAAGCAATCTATTTACGGGATTTTTATTTTCAGGTATTACCTTACCTCTTATAAAATAACCCATTAATACAGGCACTAGGGTGATCGCTAACCCTGCTGAGGCCGCCATTGCATAAGTTTTAGTGTAAGCAAGAGGTGAGAACATTCGCCCTTCCTGCGCTTCTAAAATAAATACAGGCAAAAAACTCACGGTAATAATTAATAAACTAAAAAACAGCGCAGGGCCTACTTCGCTTGTCGCTTTAATAACGACTTCCCAACGGTTTTGATCAGTCAGAGGCGTTTTTTCCATATGCTTATGCATATTTTCAATCATTACTATGGCGCCATCGGTCATTGCCCCTATGGCAATCGCAATCCCGCCCAAAGACATAATATTAGCGTTAATTCCTTGCCAATACATCACAATAAACGCCGTTAAAATACCCAGCGGTAAGGTAACAATAGCCACCAAAGATGAGCGCACATGAAACAAAAACACAACACACACAAGCGCTACAACAATCAGCTCTTCAACAAGTTTACTTGTCAGATTACTTATTGCGTTGTTAATTAAGTTTGACCGGTCGTAAACGGGAATAATCTCAACGCCCTCTGGTAATCCTTTTTTAAGGGATTCGAGTTTAGCCTTAACCAGTTCAATGGTTTTTTGTGCATTTTCGCCGTAGCGCATAACAACAATACCACCGGTAGCTTCGCCTTCACCGTTAAGATCACTCACGCCACGGCGCATTTGTGGGCCTAGGCGAATATTTGCGACATCACGTAACTGCAAAGCAGTGCCATTTGCATTAGTACCTAATGGAATAGCCTCTAAATCGGCAACACTTTTTATGTACCCTGTGCTGGTAACCATGTATTCCGCTTCGGCCATTTCAATAACAGAGGCGCCTGTTTCTTGGTTTCCTTGCTGTATTGCAGTTTGAATAAGACTCAACGGAATGCCGTAAGCACGCAGCTTATTAGGATCTACATTTACTTGATACTGCTTAACCATTCCCCCTACAGAGGCTACTTCAGAAACACCCGGAACAGTTTGTAATTCAAACTTTAAAAACCAATCTTGTAAGTCTCGCAATTGGCTAATATCAAGCGTATTTGTTTTATCAATAAGGGCATATAGGTAAACCCAACCAACACCCGTTGCATCAGGTCCAAGCTCTGGCGTTGCACCTTCAGGCAGACGGTTTGCAGCTTGGGTTAGGTATTCTTGCACTCGGCTACGCGCCCAGTACAAATCAGTGCTGTCATCAAAAATAATATAAACATACGAGTCGCCAAAAAATGAAAAGCCTCTTACGGTTTTTGCCCCTGGCACCGATAACATAGCAGTAGTAAGCACATAAGTAACTTGGTCTTGAACCACTTGTGGTGCTTGCCCTGGATACGATGTTTTTACAATAACTTGCACATCAGATAAATCGGGCAAGGCATCTACGGGCGTATTTTTAACGGCAAACACACCACCGCCCACTAAAATTAATGTAAGCAACAATACCAATAACCGGTTATGAACAGACCAGCGGATAACAGCAGTAATCATTTTACTTCCTCGCCCATCGTATGTTGCATTGAGGAGTGATCTATTGCGTCTATATTATTTAAAGCGGTGATCACAAAATCATCATTAATAATACTAAACGTGAAATCAATGGTTTGACCTTTAATAAGAGAGTTAACCTCTATATGCGGTGCCAGAACAAAATTCATTGTTGCTGGACCTCGGTTCCACTTTGGAATAGCTTCACGACTAATATTTACAACTCGAGTTGCTGCATCAATTGTATTTATAACGCCATTTACGGTTGCACTTTGAGAGTTGTCATCGTTACTACTATCAGCAGCTGGCATCTCCATTCGCTTAAAGTCTGAAAGCTTACTCGACTCAGAATCTATTAAAAATTGTGCAGAGGTAACCACGCTATCGTTTACCACCACACCTGATAAAATAATCGTTTCATCAACGCTTGTTTGTCCTACTTGTACTTCAACAGATTTAAAGCGCCCTTCGCCTAATGCTATAACTACGCGGTTTTGATGTTGCGTAAGAATTACAGCTTCTTTTGGTACTACAAGCTGAGGTTCACTCGCTTTTGTATGAATAGTCACCTGAGCAAACATATTCGCTTTTAGCTTAAGGTCTTTATTTGTAAATCGGAGCCTAACCCGGAGTGTTCTATTTTGAGCATCAAGCGCCGGATAAATATAATCGACCTGTCCTTGCCATATTTTTCCCTTAAAATAATCAAGGGTCATGGTTACCGGTAGGCCAACACTAATAAGCGACGATTGACGTTCAAATATTTCCGCCTCCACCCATACTTCATCAAGTTGAGCAATACTCATCATAGATGTACCCGGCTTTACATAAAAACCTTCTCGCACATTCAGCTCATCAACAATCCCACTTTGACGCGCATAAAAGGTAATATTTTGCATTATTTTCTTATTTTTTTGTAAGCGCTCAATAAATTCAGCAGATACATTTAACGACTCTAAACGTGCCTTTGCAGCACGAATTAGTACATTGTTATTTCTATTTACTGCCAATAAAAACTCTTCTTGTGCATTAACTAGCTGCGGTGAATATAAGGTATACAAAGGTTCGCCGGCGTTTACCTTATCGCCTTGCGCTTTTACATATAAATCCTCAAGCCACCCTTCTACACGAGGGTGAATATGAGTAATTTTATCTTGGTTATATTGCACATAACCCACTGTATTGATGTTACTTTGCAGTGTTTTTAACTGCACCTTAGTGGTTTTCACTCCTAAATTATTAATCACCACTGGCGAAATAGTAATCGCTCCTTTTTCACTTTCACTATTACCAACTTCGTCGTAAACGGGCACTAAACCCATCCCCATAGGAGAGAGACCTGGAGCGTCACGCCTATAATTGCTGTCCATGGGCGCCACCCAATATAAGGGTTGTTTTACGGCCGGTTTTTCATCAATTATAATTTGCGTAAAAGCAGCCCATAAACCAGCCCCTACAATAGCGGCAATGAATAGTTTCAAATTAGTGTTCATCAGGCTGCTCCTCACGTAGTTCGCCCATAACTTGAGAATCTAAGCTACTCATATAATAATTTAAGCGTGCAATAATAATGTGTTGATCGACTTGGATATTGAGCGCGTCAATTTTGGCATTTAACTCACTAATACGTGCTTGCATAACATCAGAAAAGTCACCGTCATCACGCGTATAAGCATTCAAGTTTGCTTGTGATTGCTCAGCCATTTGTACTAATAAAATATTTTGATATAGCGTATTTCGTTTTTGTAACTGGGATAGCTGACTATATTCTTTAAAATACATACCTTTGAGCTTTTGCAAAGCGACCCTTTTTTGTGTTTTAGTCGCTTCCGTAATAGATATAGCCGATTTAACGTGTTGGTCTTGCCTGTTATCCGTAAATAAAGGGAGATCAATGCTAACTCCCACAGAAAGTAAATCGGCTCTTGATTGGCCCATTGGGGTGTCTGCTCGATAGCCATACCCCACATTAACCCCTATCTGTGGCTTATAACTTTGTTTCGCTAAGCTCACTTGTGTTTGCTTTGCCAACACACTTTGCTCTATAGCAACAATAGCTGGATGAGCCATAAGTAATTGCATAAGTTGACTAAATTCAAGGGTATTAAAATCAGTAAGCGCCACAGGAGGTATAAATTTATCGTCTAAAGATTTTACTAACATTGTTATGGGTAACCATTGCGCTAGCCGGTTTTTAGCACTGTGAAGTTGCTGTTCAAGTATGAGTAGCTTATCTTCTAAGCGGGTAAGCTCTAACTGAGCACGAATAATATCTTGCTGGCGTGTTTTACCCTGCGTACTTGCATAGCTGGCCTCAGTTATTTGAATAAGCTGAGTAAATAACTCTTTGTCTTTCTCAATCAAATTAATACTGTACTGAGCCCTATAAGCATTTAACCAAAACTCAGTAACCATCGCTTTGACTTGAGCCAGCCTATCAGCTCGCTGCCATGGATATTACTTAGACGACTGAAAAAGCGACTTTTGTTTCAGTGACAGGCTATCACCGCGGCTAAATTTTTGGTTTAGACTCACTTTAAATTGAGTCATCCCTTCTTGGTCAAACGCATAACCATTTGTTGGTAAGTTCATAAGACCAAGCGTTAGTGTTGGGTCGGGTAAAGTACCCGCCATAATACTTTGCGCCATAATGGCTTGCTCTTGGTGGCGGCTTGCCGATAACCACGGATCATTTGCAAGTGCATAGGTAAGGGCGTGAGATAAGTTTAGCGTACGTACAGAGCTATACTCATCTATTGCGCCAGTCGTTTTTTCTTCTTGGGTATTCGCCGCACTGCTGAACAAAGTCAAACAACATAGCACTGCATTTATTTTTAAAGCGTAATTCATCACTTGCTCCATTTAAAAATTAATAAAAAATTTAAATTGGCAAGAAAGGTGTTTATATCAGCCGCACCTAATACGAAAACTAATCACGTTTTCAAAAGATAAAAATCAGCTTGAGGTTCCATAAAATTTAAACACACCTATCCTGCTATTTAAGCAAACATTGGAGGTCGGTAAAGTGATTTGGGAGAGGTTGTTTGAGCACGCGATTCGCATGTATTAACTTTTTCAGTACTTGTAACTGTAATAAGTATTAGAATATCGACATTAAGCATTGAGTTAGCCGTACAGCCATTAACAGGGCAACTGCATTCATTTTGAGCAGTCGCTTCATCATCGCAGCAATCCATTTGCATCATGGAATGGTGAGCGCTGTTATTCTCTGCGCTACTATTGCCCAAATGCATATTAACGTGAGCATTAGACTGATGGGGCATTTCACATTCACTTGCTACAGACGCAAAAGACTGACCCACGAACGTGAGCAGTAAAGTAAGCGTAAGTAAAATAGTGTACAAGCGTTGCAAAATAGTACCTCAATCAAAAAAGGGGATTTTAAAGTAACTTATAAACGACTACAAATAATTTAGGGCGTGTTTTGTAGTTTGGTTTGGGGTTTAATTAAATAACTGGCAATTACTGTAAATATACAATAGCCACTAAAATACCAAAACCCTTCACCAAATTGTGCATTCATAACAAGCAATTCACCACTTTTACCGTGTGCATTGCCCGCTAAATACGTAACAATTAATGCTATTACAAATACATCAACCATACTCCATTTGCTGAGTGCACAAACAATATTGCCACATACTTGCTTAAGTCTATTAACTGGTAAGCAGCAATACAGTAGCTGTAATAATAGCTTTAAGCTTGGCACCACAACTGAAAAAAGACCAACCAAGGCAGCCACAAGTAAATTATTATTATTTGCTAGGTCTGTGATAGTGCCGTAAATACTTTGCGTTTTGCTATAAGCGCTAATCTCACCGTCTAACTTATCCAGGCCCAACATGTTTGAAAACATCATTAGCATGCTGCGCGTTCGGCCATCGCCCTCTTCAGCTAACATTTCAATCCCCGCTTGAGCAAGTTTTGATTTATCAATATTCCCTTCAATTGTTAGCACGGGTTTTGTAATACCCGGAAATAACAAACATAAAGCAATAACTACACTTACAACAGATAAAAAATTACGCATACTTATTCGCTCATAACTTCTATTACATCATCACTATAAAGCATTGACTCTAATATAAAGCTGTATATTTTTTCTATTTCCATCTCTGGGTTAACCAACTTAAGTTGTGTTTCAACCACTGCCCAGTTTTTAGTTTCAATCGCTTTTGCCAGTAATAAGCAATCGCCTAGCAAACCGGTTTGCAGTAGCAAAGCATCTGTTATGCTTTTATCTAGCGTAAACTCTTTTACAATAGTTGCTAGCTCAATATCTAATATCGCATCAAGCATCGAAAACAAACCCACTAAGTAACCTTGCTGAGATAAATTTTTGTTTGTTTCAGCTAATATAAGCTCTATTAACCGAGCGCGTACAAGAGCAAATTTAGTCAACTCTGTTGGTTTATCTATTCCTAAATCGCTAACAGCTAATACACGCACAAATTGACGAATTACGTCCTCACCTAAATAAACAACAGCTTGCGATATGGACGTAATAACTAAATTACTATTATTAGAACGTGCATTTGCCAAACGTAAAATTCGCGCCGTTATTCCTACATCTTTAGCTACACGCTGATGAATTTCTTCAAAGCATAACGATTCTTTTGCTATTGCTTTAAGGAGTTCGAAAACGGTAACTTTTGAAGGATCGACCCCACTGTAAGTTAGCATTTCTGGGCGGGCAAAAAAGAATCCCTGAAAATAATCACAACCTGCATCACGTAAGTTTATAAACTGATCGTAAGTTTCTATTCGCTCTACTATTATTTTGCAATGAGGGTAACTTCGTTTCAGCTTTTTAACCCGCATATTAGTTTTAATAATAGGCTCTTCAGCCTCAATTTTTATATAACTAACAAGGGCGAGTAACGGCTCCCATTTTTCATCGCCGTCATAATCGTCCAGTGCAAATACATAACCCTGACCTTTCAGCGCTTTAATACGACTAGCAACCGCTGCAATGTTTACCGTGCGCTCAACAATTTCAATTACAGTATGTTCAGCGTTTAATAGTTTGGGGAATTCATCCAGTAAGGCGTCTGTAGAAAGATTTACAAAAGCAAGTTGGTGAGCTGTAAGCTTTTCTGCGCCAACTAGCATTAAGGTATTAAAAAACAAACGGCTGGTCGCGTGCTCATCGCTAGTGCCTACAGGAAACGCATTATTTGCGGAGTTTCGGTAAAGCAACTCATAAGCAAACACAGCTTTGTCAGCATCAAATATTGGTTGCCTAGCAACATATTGTGTCAACGTAGGTGTTAACGACGGGGTGTCAGACACGTTCAATAGAATTCACCTATAAGTTTGTGCAAAATTAAAGCTAATCTTTTGAGTCTAATCTATGTTAGAGATTAAAAGTATAGTAAATGCATCTTAATCGTTGCAAAATTTTGCAAAGTAAATAAAACTAATAAAAAAGTTCGTAGTACAGGAGCGGGTTTGCTTATTTTAAAGTGGTTATTGATATTATGTTTAGCATTGAGCTCGCTTCCTAATATTGCAGCACAAAGCAACAATACCCTAAAGTACAACATTAGCTCATCTGGAAGTCATTACCCTTTCTACACCAACAATCCTAAACGCCCGGGAGTGTTACCAGAAATCATTGAAAAAGTACTGATTGACGCTAATATCTCTGCTTCTCATGAATCGCTACCTGCAAAGCGAATCACTAAATACCTTAATGAAGGGATTATTGACTTTGATGTGATCTCGCTTGATTGGCTACCTCAAAGTGAAAGAACCAACACCAAATATGTATTTTCTGACCCATTAATTACAGTAACAGAAATGCTTGTAACGCTGCCCGAAAACACAAAAAAATGGCAACATGTGTCCAACATGGAGGGTAAAAATGTAGGCACAGTATTAGGTTATTATTATCACAATGCTGATACATTTAAACGCGTTGATTTTCCTTCGGAAAAAGAACTCATAGAGGCGCTAGTTCGAAAAAGAGTAGATGTTGCCATAATAGGTGAGTTGCCAACCTTATATTGGTCACAAAAACTTAATATCAACATTGGTTTTGGTGCTCAATATTCTCATGGTTTTTTGAGAATTCGCCTACTTAGCAAACATAAGCACTTAATGCCTATCATTAATAAAGTAATAAAAAACCTCCACAGCATTGGCTATATAAACAACATAGCTGAAAAATACATGAAAGAAATACCCATACAAAATTAAGGGATTTATAACACACACCCAGTGCGCTGAGTTATACTATGCAAAAATATTAACCCGACCAAAAAAGTAGTCCTATGAGTATTGAAAAAGCCTTAATTGAACGCAGCAACAACCAGTGTGAATTGTGTGCAGCTACCAATGACTTATCTGTTTATGAAGTTCCACCTGTAACCGAAACACATTCAGACAAATGCATTTACACTTGCAAAACATGCAAAGAACAAATTGAAAACACCGTAGATGTAACGCCGACGCATTGGCATTGTTTAAATGACAGCATGTGGAGCCAAACACCTGCGGTTCAAGTTGTTGCCTATAGAATGCTATCGCGCTTAGCACCTGATAACGGTTGGGCACAAGATGCGCTAGACATGGTATATCTAGAAGAAGAGACTCTGGCTTGGGCTAATAAAGCACTTGCTGAAGATGACGATGTTAAACATGTCGATAGTAATGGCGTGGTTCTTCAAGCTGGCGATACCGTGACACTCATAAAAGATTTAGATGTAAAAGGCAGTAGCCTTACAGCAAAACGTGGTACTGCGGTGCGCAACATTGGTTTAACCAGTAACCCTGAGCACATTGAAGGGCGTGTTGATGGCCAGCGCATTGTCATTTTAACTAAGTTTGTTAAAAAGTAGGCAGTCAATAACTCACGCTATCTTCGCTTTTAACTGTGAGTAATAAGTTAGAACAAAAATGCCCAGCAGTGCTGGGCATTTTTGTAAGTAGTGGTTATTCGTCAACCAGTTGCTCACACCTATAAAAGCCAGTAGGTTCACTTAACAATGACACTAGCTCAGGCAATACATTATCCATAGTTTGTTTAAGCTTCCATGGCGGATTAATCACTATCATACCTGATGCAGTCATGCCATGAACGTCAGTATCGGCCTCGGTTCCCAGCTCAAATAACTGAATATTTCGCATACCGGAATCAATTAAACCCAGCTCCATATTGTTAATGCGCTCCCGATCAACAACTGGATACCAAATCATATAAGTACCCGTTGCAAATCGTTGATGTGCTTTAATTAATGTTTTTACAACGCGTTCATAATCATCTTTAATTTCGTATGGTGGGTCGATTAATACGCACGCTCTTCGAGACGCAGGTGGCAGTAGCCCTACCAAACCAGTGAACCCGTCTTCACCGCGCACTCGAATAGAGCGCTTACCCTGCATATTACTTTCTAGCAAGACTAAGTCTCTTGGGTGCAATTCAAAAAACCAACCTTTATCTTGACGACGTAAATAATGTTCAGCAATTTTTGGTGAACCCGGATAAAAATCGAGGTCACTCGTATTATTGAACGATTTAATTAGGTCAATGTATTCGTTAAGTGCCTCATGCTCACTTGTGTGCGCCCACAACTTTTCAATACCGTCTTGGTATTCTTGCGTTTTTTGAGCATCAGCTGCTGCGAGTTCAAAAAAGCCTGCGCCAGAGTGCGTATCAATGTAATCTAGCGGCTTATCCTTAACTGTTTGATATTTAAGCACCTCAGCCAATACAAGATGTTTTAGAACATCGGCCGGATTACCCGCATGAAATGAGTGTCTGTAACTAAGCATTATTTATTTTCGCCATACGCAATTTAATATCGCAAGTGAACCATAAGCACTGGGCTTTAGCAACTTGCACTAGGGTCTGTTAACCGTTCGAGGTTAAAGTTTAAGCGGCCTGTTTGATATTTAGGCAAAGTAGAGCCTACATAGTGCGGTTATACTTACATGAATTTAAGCCGGTAGAATAACGCGGGAGCAGTTACCGAGTCCACTAAGTTACAAACCTCGCGCCACGATTAAATACCCCCTAGTTTGAACAAACTTTATTCCGCAAAATTCAACAACCTCTTGGATAAAGGGTGTTTAAATGAACCATATATGAACAAAAAAGCACGTTGTATGAATTATCCCTTAACAAAGAAGAAAAATCAGCTAAAACTCGCGTAAATGCTAGTAAATTAATGTACTTTGCTTTACATTTGCAAGACATTAATTACAGTTATATGAGCGCCTTATGGACAACAATACTCTTCAACAACTCGAACAACTGATCGATTCACTTATTGAACGCAATAATCAATTACAAACTGATGTTGCTAGCTTAAAAGAACAAAACAGCAAACTTGCTGATGATAATGAGCTTTTACAACTAGAAGCGCTTGAAAACGAAGAAAAGCAAAAAGATGCCAGCACAACATTAACTGGCTTGCTTGATAAATTACAAAGCGCACAACAGGCTAGCTAATGTCTGAGCTGCAAAACCAGCGGGTCACTGTTGAGTTGCTAGGTAAAGAGCAGCAATTTGCTTGTCCGCAAGGACAAGAAGAGGCATTGATAGCAGCAGCTAAAAATCTAAACGACTTAGTTGAACAAATGAAACAGCGTTCAACCGTTCGAAACGATCAAAAAGCATTGCTTATGGCAGCACTTAATTTAAGCCACGATTTGCTTGAAGCAAAAACACAAGCAACTGTTGAGCAGCAACACCAATACCAACTTGTTGATAAACTCAGCCAACATTTGGCAAGTGACCCCGAACAAAAAAAATAAAAAGCGCAACCTGCGCTTTTTGTTTATCATTAGGGTAATAAATGGCCTGCAAGAGATCGCAAATGAAGTACTCCTTACTCACTATTCACTCATCGTTAAAATATACACTCCTGATGATAGGTTTACTTTTTGCCACAGCCAATTCAAATGCAGCTATTAGCTGGCAAACTATTAATAACAATATCCAATTTTTAAAACAACAGGACGATTTACGCTTTTACGACTCAAACCAAGTTTTGATTGAAGGCGCTGAATGCGCCCTACTTGTTGATACCAGCGGGAATTTTGCCGGTGTTGAACAACTAGTTGTTGAACTAAAAAAACGTCTTAAAACGCCTCTTTGTTATTTAGTTGCAACTCATTATCACGACGATCACTTACTGGGCATGGCGGTGGTTCAACACTACTATCCAAACGCTAAACTCATTACCCACCAGCAAGTGAGCGCTGATTTTAAAACCTATCAAAAAGCCTACATCAATAAACTCGACAGCTATGAAAAAAGCATTGAACTGAGTTATCAGCGTTTAGCTTCAATTCCCAAAGAAGAACAAACAGCATGGCGAGAAAAGCTAGAACTGGCTAAAGCACGACTTTTTCGCTGGCGCGAATATAAGCTTAATCCACCAAAAATAGCATTAGCAGTAAGTAAAACGCTTAATTTAGGGAACTTTGAAATAAATATCACACCACACAAAGCGCATACTACGGGTGATTTAACCATTACTACAAACAATGGGAGCACGTTAATTGGTGGTGATATTGTTGATTGGCTGCCTTACCCAGGCCACGGTGAACTTAAAAGCTGGCAAACGTTGCTTAAACAATACATAAGTAATGAAAAGCTATCACTCATTATACCAGGCCATGGTGATACTCTAAATAAACAACAACTAAAGCAACCACTGGCATTTTTAAATGCCCTGACTGAACACGTCAAAAGTAATCAAAACCTAACAACTGAAGCACTCATAGAATCTTTTCCACAAAATGTGCTCGCTCCTTATCAACAAGACACACTAAACCAAAAGTCGAGCCAGTTTTTTTTACAAGCAGGACTCAATCGCGCTAAAAGCTCACAATAACCCAACACAACGGATTGTGTTAAAATAATAAAAGGAATTTATTCAAGTGATCACTATGCGCAGTTTGATATTATGCTTTTTAGTACTTTTTTTGTTTGGTTGTGAATCAACTGAGCAAAAGCAGGCTGAGGCACCTCAAATATTTACTCATTTTGAGCCTGATTACGCTAATCACCAAAACGTAGATGAACCGATACCCCAAAAGCAACAAGCACTGCTTATTGAAGAACAAAGCACGCCACTAAAGGTTAAAAATAGAGTCGTAAAAAAGCGCCCACCAAAAACGACTGATTTATGGGTGCACATTGCTAACAACTTACACTTTACGGTTTATCAAAATCGGGCTTTAAAAAAACGCATTAAGTGGTATCTAAAACAGCCTAAATACCTAACCACGGTAAGTAAGCGTGCAGCACCCTATTTATACCACATTGTAAAAAAAATAGAGCAAAGAAACCTCCCTATGGAAATAGCGTTACTGCCTTTTGTGGAAAGTGACTTTAGACCTACAGCTGCCTCATCGCAGCAAGCTGTTGGCGTATGGCAACTTGTCGGTGCAACTGCGTATCACTTTGGTATAAAGTCAGATCAATGGTACGACGGACGCCAAGATGTACTTGCTTCAACCGATGCCGCGCTGGATTATCTGAGTTATTTACATAAACGCTTTAATGGTAACTGGCTACATGCATTAGCCGCCTACAATAGCGGTGAAGGACGCGTAAAGCGGGCCATAGAGAAAAATACAAAACGAGGAAAAAGCACTGACTTTTGGTCGCTAAGCTTGCCAAAAGAAACTGCTGATTACGTACCAAAATTACTCGCTTTAAGTTATTTAGTTAAGCATCCACAAAAAGGCATGAAGCAACCAAAACTTGCTTATAAACCACTCACCACACAAATGAATATAGGTCAGCAATTCGATTTTTCAGTTATTGCTAAGCTGTCTGGAATTGGCTCAAAGCAGTTACATGCAATTAACCAAGGGTATTTAAAAAATCAAAGTTCGCCAAACGGACCACATACCTTACTACTGCCAATAGGCCAAGAGGCACTTTTAAAAAGTCAGTTTTTTAAATCTAACTTTGCTGGTGAATACATAGTAAAGCAAAACGATACACTTTATGGCATTGCAAAGCGTTATAGTATGTCGGTCAAAGCGCTTAAACAGCTTAATAACAAAGCCAATAACTTTATTGGTATAGGCGAAAAGTTATTGGTTGGGCAACCCAAAACCTTACCAAGCTCTTTAACCATAGATTACAAAATAAGCCCTTATCTAGAACCTCAAGAAGATATTGTCATCCCAACAATAGAAATCGACTACACCGTAAAAACTGGAGATAGCCTGTGGAGCATTAGCCAACTTTACGACGTACCACATAGCGATTTAGCTAAGTGGAATAAATTATCAGCCTCAAGTATTTTAAAGCCCGGCAGTCAGCTAGTACTTTTTATTCCTCAAGCTGAAAAACCTAAAGCCAAGCCAATCAAAAAAGACCTACTGCTTGATCTGCAAAAAACACTAAATCAACCACGTTAAGTTTATAAACCAATCTATTTCGCGTAAAATCACGCCCTAACATAGTTATTATTGAAAGAGATCAGCATGCAAATTAGTAAAAATTCGGCAGTAGAGTTTCACTACACACTCAGTGAAGCGGGTGAGAAAATTGAAAGTAGTGTAAATGATGCACCACTTAGCTACATCCATGGTAGCGAAGGTATGCTTGCGGGTTTAGAAAAAGCCCTTGAAGATAAAAGTGCCGGCGATAAATTTAGTGTAACACTTGAACCGAGTGAATCTTATGGTGAGCGAGTTGATGACTTAATTCAACGCATTCCACTAAAGCATTTACAAGGCGATGTTAAAGTGTGGAAACCAGGTATGACCGCAATGGTTCAATCTAACCAAGGCCGTCATCAAGTGACTATTGTTAAAGTTGGTCGTTTTAATGCCGATTGTGACCTAAATCACCCATTTGCAGGTAAAACTCTGACATTTGATGTTGAAGTTGTATCGGTACGCGAAGCAACCAGCGAAGAGATTTCGCATGGCCATGTTCACGCTGAAGGCGGTTGTGGCCACGCTCACTAATTAGCGAAAAAGGAACAAGTATGTCAAAAGTTGCAATTGTAACAGGTGGTACAAAAGGGATTGGCCTAGCGGTAGTAAAACGCTTACTAACCAGTGGCTATGAGGTCCATAACCTTGATATCACACCAAGTGATGTAGGTGTTTTTCATCATTGCGATGTAAGTGATGTAGAGGCTGTCCGCCGCTCGATAAACACGATACATGAACAATCTCAACGTATTGACGTACTGGTTTCTAATGCTGGAAAACACTTAAGCGCAAATATAGAAAGCACTGATGAGCAAACGCTCGATGCGCTATTTGCGCTTAATGTAAAAGGCGCCTATGCGGCAGTACAAAGCGTACTCCCAACGATGAAGGCAAATAATGCGGGTTCTATTATATTAATAGCATCCGACCAAGCATTAATTGCCAAGCAAAATTCATTTGCCTACAACCTCACTAAACATGCCCTCGCCTCAATGGCAAAAACTACGGCACTTGATTATGCACGCTTTAATATTCGTGCTAATGCAGTGTGTCCAGGCACCATTGAAACCCCTTTATTTCATAACGCAATAGACGCTTACTGCGATAAAAGCGGTGCAAACAAAGCCGATATAGTGGCAGAGGAAGCCAGTCTTCAACCGCTAAACCGATTAGGTCAAGCCGATGAAGTAGCCGCTCTTGTGAGTTTTTTAGCAAGTGACGATGCAAGCTTTATTACTGGCAGCTTACAAAGTATTGATGGCGGCTATACAGCCCAATGAGTACAAATATAATTGACCCGCATGTTCATTTTTTTAATTTACTTGATGGTCAATACACTTGGCTACAAGGAAGTAACCCTCCTGCGTGGCCCAATTTAGAAAAAATAAAACGGCCTATTAGCGCACAACAACTTGCCAACAGTACCGACTTTAAATTAAAAGGCCTTGTACACATAGAAGCAGGCTTTGATAACTCAGCCCCAATTGAGGAGCTAAATTGGCTAAGTAAGCACTTAAGTGAAATGCCATTTAAAGCCATTAGCTTTAACCAAATAAATGCCCCTGCTGAGCAATTTAGTAATGCACTAAATGCGCTTGCTCATTCAAGCTTATGTGGTATTAGAGATATAACCGAAGGGGATGACGCATTAAGGCTAAAAAGCCCTCGTTGTATTCATAATCTTGACTTATTAGCAGCAAACAAATTGCATTTTGAAGCGCAATTTGAGTTACACAATATTAGTGTGGCCAATCATATTGCTCACTGTGCAAAACAATTACCTCACCTACAAATTATTCTTAACCATGCAGGGTTGCCTGATGATTTGATCTCTTGGCAAAAAGGCGTTGAACTACTTGCCCAATATAGCAATATTGCCATTAAGTTTTCTGGCTTTGAATTATTAGACCTGACACAAGCACAACAAGAAACCTGCTTTAAGTGGCTTTTACAGCATTTTGGCGAGCAGCGTATTATGTTTGCTAGTAACTTTCCGGTATGCCAAATAAACACGCATTACAATGCCCTATGGCATCAGCATTATGCGTTATGTAATAGCCATAGCCTATGGCATAAGCTCAGCTACGCAAATGCAAAGCACTACTACCAAGTGTAAGTAAAAGTCGTTATATTTAAATTTTATTATGCTTAAAATGGCGTAGGTTTTATGAAAAACACATTATTCATTTCGAGCTTAGCTTTGTGCGCTTTATTAAGTGGCTGTGTATCGCAACACGCTGAACCCACTCCAAAATTACAACATGCATTACTTTTAGCGCCTAATCAAAGCGCAGTTAACAAAGTAATCAATACCCTTATGAATATGCAAAATATAACGTTAGATGACGATGTATTTACAATAAACAGTGTGGTTACGCTAAATAATTTAAACGAAAATAACATAATAAAAAGTCATCAGCTTAATCCACCCGACCAATTTGAGCTGATGATAAAAAACAAACAATGCTTTATACGGCACGTAGATAGCAAAGCAACTCAAGAGCTCAAAGGTGTTGAGTGCGTAATTAACGAATGACCTTAATTCTGCTAATAAAAAGCCGGTAAGTGAATAGTCACTTACCGGCTGTTATAATAACAAGCTTAGTTATTATTTTATTTCTACACGTTGCGACCGCATTACAATCTCATCGTTTAGCTCAATACCCAAACCTGGCTCTTCAGATACTTCAAAGAAACCATTTTTAGGTTGTGGGTCTTGTAAACACAACTCGCGGTTCCACTTTTTAATTGCGTACGTGTGATGCTCATGAATTAAAAAGTTAGGAATAGCTGTTTCTAAATGCAGTGATGCAGCCGTTGCAACTGGCCCACCACATACGTGCGCCTGAATGCGTACATCAAAAATATCAGCGTAATCGCATACCTTTTTAGTTTCAGTAAAACCACCACATAAACCGATATCGGGCTGAAGTACGTCAATACTCTGATCTTCTAAATAAGGACGAACCCCCCAGCGGTTATACAAGCGCTCACCACCTGCAATTGGCACATTAACTTTATCTGCTACTTTGGCATGCAATGAGTGATTTAAGTAGTTCACAGGCTCTTCAAAGTACATACAATCAAATTCTTCGGCTATTTCACCAATTTGAATAGCAGATGTAGCACCCGGTAAACTATGGCATTCAAAAATAATATCCACTTCATCACCCACGGCTTCACGAATAGCTTGCATACGCGCGCGATACAACTTCATTTCTGGGCGTGAAATAATATTAGTTCGGTCGTAATAGGTATTACCGTCTTTATCATATTGAATTGGATCTACCTTTACTGCATCGTAACCCTCAGCTATGGCTTTTAATGCTGCCTCTGCATATTCTTGTGGCTGAACGAGCGCTTTAAATTCGCTATCCCAGTCAAACTGCAGTTGCGATGCATAAGTACGAAGCTTGTCGTTAACCTTACCACCAAGTAATTGATATACCGGTAACCCAAGCGCCTTACCTTTAATATCCCAAAGCGCAGTATCAATTGCGCTCATTGCAGCGTACACAACGGGTCCACCACCTAAACCCCAAAAGCTTTCTCGTAACATGCGAGACCATAGCTTTTCTGTCTGAAACGGGTCGTGCCCAATTAAAAAAGCATCTGCCATTTCTTTGATCATGGCGGCAGCTGCGCTATGACCTAAATCATAAGCAAGACCCGCCTCACCCACACCACTAATGCCTTCATCAGTATGAATGCGAACGAATACAGGTGTCCATGCTGGGCGCGCTGGACAATGAATATCAAATACTTCTACGCGATTTACCTTCATAAAAATTCCTTATTAACCTGTTAAGGTTATTTTGCAAAACTGGGATCAAGCCGATACGCTTTACGTAGCATAGCAGGCCAAGCAAGCTGGCCTCCGGTGCTGCCGCTATGAACCACATTGGCTTGATTATAAATATTGTCGATAATTGGTTGAGGCACGGGAATTACCTCTTGCGAGCTAGCTTGCAGCGCTAATTGTATTTCGCAGGCGCGCTGTAAGTCGTAAAAACGCATAAACGCATCGCCTACAGTAGGGCCTACGGTTAACCCACCATGGTTAACTAATAACATGTGATTAGTTGAGCCTAGATCATCCTGAAGGACTTTGCGCTCATCATCATTAACTGCAAGGCCTTCGTAACCGTGATATGAAAGCGACGGCAATGAAAACATAGAATACTGGCTCAATGGTAATAAGCCCTTTTTTTGCGTAGCCACAGCAATGGTTTCTTTGGTGTGCAGGTGAATAACGCAATGCGCATCTTCTCTTACTTCGTGTATTGCACTATGAATAGTAAAACCAGCAGGATTAATGCTAAACGGAGTGTCGTCGATTATATTCCCGTTTAAGTCTACCTTAACCAAGTTTGACGCGGTTACTTCGTCAAATGTTAATCCAAAAGCATTAACAAGATAATGGTCAGTGCCCGGCAAACGCGCTGATAAATGCGTATAAATTAAATCTCCCCAGCGAAAGTGATCCACTAGCCGGTAACAGGCAGCAAGGTCGACACGAAGTTGCCACTCTTGAGCAGATACTTTATTTTTTAAATCGAGTTGGGGTAAATCAAACATAGTAAGCCTTTTAAAATACACACATAACAAGTGCGAATAGATGTTTAGAAGTCTAAAACACTCTGTTCTTTATAGCAATCAACAAACAAAAACAGCCACACGTGTGTGGCTGTTTTTAAAGGGCGAATAACTGCTTTGCGTTATTTTACTTTAGATAAGTAGTCTGCAATAGCTTCAAACTCTTCGTCTGTTACTGTAGCAACCATTGCTTTCATCGCCATAGACATACCATTATTACGCGCACCCGACTTAATGTCTTTCATTTGCGCAACTAGGTAATCTTTGTTTTGGCCATTAAGTTTAGGGTACATACCCATAATTGGTGCTTTACCATCTGCACCATGGCAGGTTTGACAATTTTTTGCAGTGTAAAGAGCGGCGCCATCGGCAGCAGCTGCATTAAACGAGAAACTTGCGGCTAAACTAATGCCCGCGCCTAGTATTAGTGTTTTCATCTTGCTCATTGTATTTACTCTTCTTTTTTGACGGTTAGAAAAAACTGTTCAATTGATTGTAGTCAACAATCAAATAAAAAGCATACGTTAGAAACGATGCTAGACGATCAACTTAATCCTACACTGCTAGCTCGTTTTATGCTCATAATTAGTTTAGCAAATAAATATGAGCAGACGCTTAACTGATTGTTACCATACTAAATCGTCTGGCACTTCAAAATCTGCGTACGGATCGTCTTCATCTTTTGGTTTATTTTCAGCTTCAACATGAAAAACAATGTATTTTTCGTCAACTTCAGCCACCTTGCGAGCGGGTTCGTCTTCTAATACATAAAACTGCCCTTCTAGGACACAAATTGCTAAACGACCACCCGACAATGCTTTTTGAGTGTTTTCATTCACTTCAATACTTTTAACTTTTTTGTCGTAAGTAAAATTAAAGGTTCGCTCACCACGAATAGCATCTTGGTTGTTGTGCTCTAAAATTTGTTTAACGCGCGCTTCTTGCTCACGCTGTTTAAGGCTAACTTGGCGAACTTGGTTAAGCTCTTCTGCTTTTTTCTGCTGCTCAAGTTTAGTTTGTTGAATATGCTTTTGCAGATCACTAGGGTTACTTGTCGCCCCCTTTTTTTGTTTTTTTTGTTGCTTACGTTTTTCTGATTTAGCAACTTTAGCTTTATGCGATGTTGTTAACCCTGCTTGAAGCAATTGGTCTTGTAATGAACCCATGGCATTGTTCCAGTAAAAACTAATATTACGCTCATTTTAATCATCAACGCGTTTAAATAACAGTGCTATTGGTATTAATCTAACAAACTCCTTCATACTAAGCATGATATAAAGCAATAATCGTACTTTTAATTATCAATTAGAGTTAACTTTCAATACAATTAAGTAGCCAACTAGCTAACTCATAAGCCAAATAATGCGCTTAATTCATCTACTTGCTTGCTCCATTGTTATATTTTTTGTGCTTTATGCACCTCAACCGTTACTGAACTTATTTGCGAGTGAATATAATGTATCGCCTGCCGTTGCTGGTAGCCTTATGACGGCAACCATGCTGCCACTCGCTATTGCACCATTAGTATACGGCTTGTTTTTAGCTAAACAGAATCCTTTAAAAATACTTCGCATTGCAATGATAATACTGAGCTTTAGCTGCTTGCTATTTATATGGGTGCCTAGTTTTGAGCTCTTGCTGTTAGTAAGGTTTTTACAAGGCCTTACTCTTCCCGCAGCATTAACCGCCATGACCAGTTTCATAGGGATAAGCTTTAGCGCTGATACACTTCAAAAAAATATGACACTTTATATAGGCAGCAGTATTGCAGGTGGTTACTTTGGAAGAGTACTTGCTGCACTGTTTAGTGACTTATGGCATTGGCAAAGCTTTTATTACTTAATTGCTTTTATGCTTGTTTTTTTAGCCATATTAATAAAGCCCCAGAAATTCAACAACCTTAGCACCCATGCTCCAAAATCACCTCTAGATTACATCAAACAACTTAAGGAAGGCCCTCTTTTAAAAGTTTACAGCGCTGTGTTTTGTATGTTTTTTTGTTTTGCTGCTTTACTTAATTATTTGCCTTTTATACTGCAAAAAACATTTTTAATTACCAACACCCGTGATATTGGATTAGTTTATAGCGGCTATTTAATTGGTGCTTTGGCATCTATTGCGACGCCTTGGCTACTAAAAAAAGCACCTTCCGCTTGGCACGTATTAGCAGCGACTTTCATTTTTTATAGCCTTAGTATTGTTGCGCTAATAAGCCACCAGCTAAGCGTATTTTTAACTGCATTCACGCTATTTTGTGCGGCTATGTTTATTATTCATTCAACCGCAGCTCCACTGGTCAATCAAATAAGTAAAGCACCACCAAGCGTCACAAACGGAGGGTATGTCTCGTTTTATTACAGTGGCGGGGCTTGTGGCTCGCTATTACCGGGTTTAGTTTATCAACAGTACGGACAAACAGCATTTATGTTTACCTTACTTGTTGTTTGTTTGTGCGGCTTTTTTCTTATTACCTGGGCTTATCTTGACGGTAAAAACATGACACGCGGTTGATGACCCGTATGCTTAAAAAAGGTTTCTAGGTCTGATTTACTCAAAATCCATGTCAGCGTATTTTCAAAGGGGTGGCAGTGAAATAACTCACCAAACCAAATATCTTGATCTAACCACACTGTTACCGCATTTTGTTTGTCGTTAAGTAACGCAAGCATTGATACGCACCCTGGCGCAACTTTTAAATAGGTTGCTAAACGCTCGCTTGAAGCAAACCCTAAACGCGACAACCCTTGCTGTTTTGAAAGCGCTTTTAGATCCAACTGCTTATTATGAGCTGTAATAACTAAAAAATGACGTTTACCTTCGTTATCACGCAAAAATAAATTTTTTAAACGGGTACCTGGACGTTCAAGCAATAATTCATCCGCTGCTAAGCTAGTATGTAAAGGTGGGTGTTCGATAACATCGTAATTAATATTTAAATGCGCTAAACACGCCTCTAATTTTGTTTTGTCCGCTAACATAGTTACAAACAACGCCCTCTTAATTGCACGCTTAGATCTCGCCACAGAACGTCTGTTATTTCATGATTATTAGCGCAGTATTCACGCGTTGTAAGCTCTTGCTTTAATAATTCAACGGCCCGATCTTCTAGTTTTAGTTTTAACACACTCGACTCTTCAAAGTGTTCTTGCTCAATATATTCCTTAACTTCACTGCGAGAAGGTCTGTTATTACGTCCACGATCGAGATTAAAGTTCTCACGGTGCTTAGCTTTAACTGATACAACATAAGCAAATACATTATTTCCTTGCTCATCTTGTTTTTCAAAAAACTGTTTGTTGTTTATTTCAAAAGGCGGCTCTTCATTTGATGCACAACCCGAAAGTAAAACCATCAGTACCAAAACGCTTTTTTTCATTATTTTCTGTCGTTTTAATGAGTAATTAAGCCGAGTCTATCAAAAATTCATCTAAACTGTGAAAATTAGCGAAAAAATACTTGACCAAATTTATAAAAAAACTTAAAGTTCGTCCCGCTTGGAACTCAGCAGCCAAGCGTTTATGTTATGCATAAACTAGGAATGTGGGGCTATAGCTCAGCTGGGAGAGCGCCTGCCTTGCACGCAGGAGGTCAGCAGTTCGATCCTGCTTAGCTCCACCACTTTCCTACTCCTTTCTCAAATATATTCTTTACTTCAAAAACCCCCTAATTCATTCATTTTATTTTGTTTTTCATTTATCTCTATTATCTTGAGTCTTTATCAATTATTAGCTATACATACTTGTATATCTATTAATGCCTTAGGTAAATCATGGACTCTCCAAAACGCTCAACACTTAAAAAGCTTGCAGCTATAGGCTTAACTGCAGGCGCTATAACGCATGTTCCTTATGTTTTTGCTCGTAACAAGGTCACAATAAGAGTGCTTGGCACACATGTAACCTTACAGGACGCAATTCGTAAGCAAGCCATGAGTGATTTAGGCATTAATATTGAATTTACGCCCGCTGGTAGTGCCGCTGTTTTGCAAAGAGCCTCAATGGACCCCAGCTCATTTGATTTATACGAGCAGTGGTCAAACAGTATTAATGTGTTGTGGAATGCAGGCTCAATACAACCCATAGAAAAAAAACGCCTTACTTATTTTAACGAAATAAATAGCCTTACAAAAACAGGAAAGTTATCAGAAGATGCCAATATTGGTGCAGGTGACGCTCCCTTTAAAATATTAAACGTACAACCCGATGGCACACTCAGTGAGCAAGAAAGCGACTTAATAAGCTTTTTACCCTACGTGCACAATGTAGACTCCTTTGGTTATAACACTAAATTTATTAAACCCGGAATTGCCTATGAAACTGAAAGTTGGGGATGGTTACTGGATGAGCAACATAGAGGAAAAGTAGGTATTGTAAATGCGCCTACTATTGGTTTATTTGACTTAGCGCTTGCTGCTAAAGCTAAAGGGCTTGTGAAAATTAACAATATAGGGGCAATGACTCGTATTGAATTGGATAACTTATTTAAGGTACTACTTGAGCTCAAACGCCAAGGCCACTTTAGCGGTTATTGGAACTCAGTGCCTGAATCTGTTCAGTATATGAAAGATGAACGCGTTCATATTGAAAGCATGTTTTCACCTGCGGTATCTGCGCTAAATGGCCAAGGCATAAATGTGCGCTTTGCAGCACCTAAAGAAGGCTACAGAGGCTGGCATGGTGTAATGTGTTTGTCATCACAAACGCATGATAGTGTGAAAGATGCTTCTTACGATTATATGAATTGGTGGTTATCTGGCTGGCCAGGTGCGTTTATTGCTCGCCAAGGTTATTACATAAGCAATCCGCAGCGTTCTAAACCATTACTTTCACAGAATGAATGGGACTATTGGTATGACGGCAAAATCGCAAGCACTGATTTACTAGAAACAAATGGTAATATTGCGGTTAGAAAAGGCGAGCAAAGAAATGGTGGAAGTTACACTAAACGCTTCAGTAATGTTGCAGTATGGAATACCGTTATGCCAACATACGACTACAGTTTACAAAAGTGGTATGAGTTGATAAGTCGCTAATGCGTTCTATTAAATCAAAAATAATTGCGACCTTAGCGGTATTAGCTGGACTGCTTTTTATACAAAGCTATTTATTTAATCACTTACAAAAATCGTTAACCAGCTTACAAAACATTCAAAACAATGCAATTAGCCAAAGTGAGGCTGTAGTAAAACTAGAAAGAGATGTAATGGCCTTACAAAGCCATGCCGTTGCATTTATTGATGACGCTAATAAAAATAATATTGCAAAGTTTAAAACATATTTAGACCAAGCAAATATTCATTTAGGCCAATTAACATTAAACACGCTAGACAAAACCCCTGAATATAAAAATATGCTTACTCGCCTCAGCGAGCACCTAAAAAACTATGAAACAACATTTGAAAAAGTAGTTATTAACAGACAAA
The DNA here is from genome assembly GCF_005930865.1 of Pseudoalteromonas sp. S554. NCBI lineage: Bacteria > Pseudomonadati > Pseudomonadota > Gammaproteobacteria > Alteromonadales > Pseudoalteromonadaceae > Pseudoalteromonas > Pseudoalteromonas sp. S554. The sequence goes on from NZ_PNDV01000038.1 coordinate 78,202, forward strand.
AGCGCGAGCAAATATACTCATCTGGATTTAAACAGCCCATTGAAGCGCTACAAAAAAAGGTAATGGCACTTGAGTCACTATCAAATGAAGATAAAAAAATTCTATACAATGATATTTTACTAACCATTAGTAACCTTAAGCATGCAGCTGTCAGCTACCTTTATAAACCTAATTTTGATGAAGCTCAAAATGTGAAGCAAAATCTAGCGTTTTTGCACACAAAAATTAACCGTATGTCAGCTATTAATGACTCCTTGCTTGATAAAACAATTAATCTTAAAAAAACACATAACCAACTAATACTGCTAACACGTAGTTACACCTACTCTGTGAATGTTGTGCTGACAGGGATCGAAAACGAACTTTTATACCTAACTAATAAAATTAAAAGCGCTGAAGAAGAAAAATTAAATTTGGTTAAGTCGCAATTTAATAGTGAATTATCGAAAAAAACCAAGCAAAGCAGCCTATTTACCTTTCTAATTCTGATTATTATTTTGCTGCTTTGTTATTTTATTGTTGCTTTTGTTATTAAACCCCTATCACAGCTTACCTTGCTACTTAATAGTATGAATGAAGGTGAGCCAATTACACTAAAAAATAAGCATACAAAGCTGAGCGAAATTGCATCTGTGTTAAAAGCGGCTAATACACTTTATTTAAAAAGTGAGGAAACGAAGCAATTACTTGATGAAACACGCGCTTTAAATGTAAAAATGGAAGCCATGAATACAGAGCTTACTCAAGCAATAGAGGAAACAAACAAGGCTAATAAAACAAAAATCGACTTTGTGGCAAATATGAGCCATGAACTTCGCACACCAATGAACGGCATATTGGGTATGCTTCAGCTGCTACAAACAAGCAATATGCCAGTAAAGCAGGAACAATATGCTAAAAAAGCATTTTCTAGTGCGCAGAGCCTGCTGCAAGTTTTAAACAATATTTTAGACTTTTCAAAACTCGACTCTAATAACGTCAAACTTGAGAAAATTCCTTTTACACTCGATACGATCGTATCTAACGTTGAAGATTTATTTTCGATTAATGCACAACAAAAAGGACTAGCTCTAAATTGTGTTGTGCATGCCGACAGACACCTGACTCTGTTGGGCGATCCTATACAGCTAAATCAAATAATTAATAATTGTATTGGTAATGCCATTAAGTTTACCGATAAGGGTGAGGTGTCATTAACCATAGAAATCATTTTTCAAAAAGAAAACAAAGTACAGTTGCGCTTTAGCATTAGTGATACCGGAATTGGTATGACGCAAGCCCAATCTGATAGGGTGTTTGAATCATTTGCTCAAGGCGACTCAAGTACAACAAGAAAGTACGGAGGCACAGGGCTTGGTCTAACGATTAGCAAACAGCTAACCAAATTATTAGGTGGTGACATACAAGTAAAAAGCGAACTTGGCAAAGGGAGTGAGTTTTTATTTACCCTTCCATTCACCATTGCTGAACAGCGCGCTGCTCACACTAATAACAAAAAGGCCCCTTTACCTGCAACGGTAGACCTGCCAAAACTAGCGGCCTATCAGGCACTTGTTGTAGATGATAATAAACTTAACCAAGAAATAACCTCTGCAATGCTAAGTAAATTTGATCTTAATACAACAATTGCAAACGATGGGCTAGACGCTATAGATAAAGTATCGGCTCAACATTTTGATATTGTATTTATGGATATACAAATGCCCAATATGGACGGCCTTGAAGCAACAAAAGAGCTAAGAGCTAAAGGCTACAATATGCCTATTATTGCTTTAAGTGCCGCTGTAGAGCCCAGAGATAGAAAAGCAGCCGCTGATGCAGGTATGGATGACTTTTTGGTTAAACCCATTGTATTTGACGCGCTTTACGGAAGCTTAGATAAACACCTAAAAAGTAGAGATAATTTGCAAACAATAAATTTAGTAAAAGCAAAGCAAAACGTTGATAACAATGAAACCTTACTCATGACATTGCTTACTCGGTTTATAGATGATAATAATAACTTTTCAGCGAAGGCTGATTTATTAATAAACAATAATGATGTTGCTACTTTAAAGCGAACGGTGCATACACTGAAGGGGTTAGCGGGTACATTAGGGCTAGAGAAGCTGCAAAAGTGTGCATTAGAGACTGAAAAAGCACTACTTGAGGAAAGTTCGCTTAATATAGATTTATTAAAAGAAAATTTGGCAGCAACGCTTTTTTCTATTAAAGAATTATTAGCGACACTCAATTTGGAAAATATAGAGCCGAAACGACACAATCTCGAAGATGAGCTGGTAGTTATAAATGAGATTCACTCACTAGCATTAGCGTCTCGTCCTATCCCAAACGACCTAAAAAGGCATTTAGAAGCGAATAGCTATGATACTGAACACGGCTTATCAAAACTAATAGAGGCGATTAATAGTTTCGACTATCCGTCTGTAATTTCGATTATTGAAACATATAAAGCAGACACAAAGCATTAATGATTGAGTGATTCAGAATTTAAATACTATGTAAAAAGGATTAACAGTGCATTTAACTCATTCCACCATAAATAAAAGTGAACAAAAAGCGCAGCGACAAAAGCCTTTAATTCTAATTGTTGATGACGAACCAAGTAACTTACATATTTTGGTAGAAGGGCTTTCAACCGACTACGATGTTCGAATATCGACAAGTGGAGAGCAAGCTCTAACGTTTATTGAGTCTACCCGTCCAGATTTAATTTTACTCGACATAATGATGCCGGGAATGAATGGTTATGAAGTGTGCACTATACTAAAAGGGAAACCCAAAACAAAAGGCATTCCCATCATCTTTGTTACGGCGCTTACAGAAGAAGAGTCTGAAGAAAAAGGCTTTGCTATGGGCGCCATAGATTATATTCACAAGCCTTATAAATTAGCCTTGGTCAGAGCTCGCATTCGTACACATATAACAGCACAAGGTATGCTAGACCGATTAATAGAGAAAAACTTTGACCTACATGACAAGCTGCTTGAAATAAAATCTTTAGCAATGGAGCTGGATGTTAGAGAAAAAGAATTAAAGCAGTTATCATCTAAACATCAACTCTTTTTTCACGCACTAACGAGTACAGCTGACGGTGTTGTGATAACTAACAGTACAGGCAAAATCATCGCGGTTAATCCTTCTTTTTGCCGCATCACGGGTTACGATGAAGCTAATTCGTTAAATATGCATATTCACGATATCAAACAAAATAACCAGCCAAATATAAACTTTGAACAAGTATGGCAACACGCAAGTGAAGCCGGCTACTGGAGTGGTGAGTTAGTTACCCGACGCAAAAGTGGTGAGTTATACCCTGAATTGCTAACGTTGAGCCTTGTAAAAAATGAACACGATACCAACGATCACTACATCGGTGTATTTAGCGATATATCAAGCCTAAAAGTGACCCAGGAGCGAATAGATTACTTAACTTGGCATGACGAATTAACCGCCCTACCTAACCGTAACAGCTTCTTAAAGCAGTTAGAGCAGCAATTACAAAGCTGTTCCACTGACAAAAATTTTGCCTATATTTTTATTATCGATGTAGATGGGTTTCACTCGTTTAATGATGGAATGGGCCTGCTAGCCGGTGACCATGTCCTAAAAGAACTAACTAAGCGTATCCATACAAATACTGATAATAATGATATTATTGCTCGCTTGGGAAGCGATGCCTTTGCAACGTTGTCTGTCCTAGATAAAGGCATTGGCAGAGCAAGAGCTCAAATTATTGCAGAGAAAAAAGCACAAGAAATTCTTACATCCGTAAGACTGCCTTTTTTTGTTGATTTAAAGGAAGTTAGCCTAACAGTAAGTATTGGTATGTACATATTCCCGCAACATGGGCAATGGGAAAGCGCTATCGAGACTATCAGAAACTGTGAAGCTGCCTGCTATAAAGCAAAAGAGAAAGGGGGTAACCGAGTTACATTTTTTGACACCTCATTTGGTGAACAAGCAAAAAGACGTTTCGAAATTGAGCAAGATCTACGCAAAGCAATCGCTTATAACGAGTTATCGCTTCATTTACAGTCTCAATATGATAATGATCAAATTTTAAAAGGAGCTGAGGTTTTACTTCGTTGGCAACACACGACAAAAGGCTTTATTAGCCCCGGTGAGTTTATTTCTATTGCTGAAGAGTCTGACGTTATTTATGACTTAGATTGCTGGGTATGTGAAAATGCCTTAAAAACATTAGCTAAGATTAATCAAACACACCCTCACTTAAGTTTATCAATAAACATAAGTGGTCGACATTTCCATGAGCCACGCTTTTTAGCCTTTTTAGTTGAACAGCTAACAATTAATAATGTTATTGCGTCGCAACTCACTATAGAGATTATTGAAGGTACGCTACTAAATAATATGGACTCTGCTATTGAAGCTGTGCATAACCTCAAAAAGTTGGGTGTAAAAGTCTCAATTGATGATTTTGGAACTGGCTATTCAAGCCTCACATATTTAAAGCAATTACCAATTCAAGAGCTTAAAATAGACCGTTCTTTTGTGCTCGAAGCGCCAACAAATAAAAATGATAAGTTAATAATTGATATGATTGTGAGTTTGGGACGTTTATTTGAATTAGACGTTGTTGCAGAGGGTGTCGAAAACCAATCACACTTCGATTTACTACAGGAATACCCGGAGGTGATACTACAGGGTTATCACTTGCATAAACCTGAGCCAGTAAACGATTGGCTAGCTAAATTAAAGTGATTTTTATCAAAAATAAAAAGCCGAGCTATGCTCGGCTTTTGTAAAATTAATATAAAATTTATTCGCGAACTTGGCCTTCGCCATTCACTAAATATTTTTCTGTTGTGAGTGATTCAAGCCCCATAGGGCCATACGCATGAAGCTTAGATGTAGCAATGCCAATCTCTGCACCCAATCCTAACTGTGAACCATCAGAAAAACGAGACGATGCATTCACCATCACAACTGACGCATCTACACTACGTTGAAATAACTCAGCTGCGGCTTGGTTTTTAGTACAAATCACTTCTGTGTGATTTGAGCCAAATTGAGCAATATGCTCAACAGCGGCTGAAAATGTAGGTACTACGCGTATCGCGATTTCTAAGTCTAGGTACTCTTCACCAAACTCATCATCAGCTAAAACAGTTGCATCATCAAAGTATTTGGCAGCAAAGCTATCAGCATTGATCTTTACACCTTCTTGACGAAGTACTACCGCACATAAATTTAGGAACTCATCTGCGATATCTTCATGTACAACCAAACCTTCAAGTGCATTACATACACCCGTTCGTTGTGTTTTACCATTAAGTAATAAATTAATCGCAACCTCTAGGTCTGCGTCTTTATCGACATACAAATGACATACGCCTTTGTAATGCTGAATAACAGGAATGGTACTGTTCTCGGTAACAAAGTTAATCAACCCTTCACCGCCGCGAGGAATGATTAAATCGATGCTATCACGTTGCTGCATCAACTCCATAAGAAGTGCACGATCGGGATCTGGAATAACCGAGATTAATGAAACGGGTAAGTTGTGCTTTTCAAGTACGCTGTGCATTACACTGGCAATCGCTTGTGAGCTTTTGAGCGCCTCTTTACCACCGCGTAAAATAACGCCATTACCCGATTTAAAGCACAAAGCACCAGCGTCTGCGGTCACATTAGGGCGTGCTTCATAAATCATACAAACAACACCAAGTGGTACGCGCATTTTACGAATTTTAATACCATTAGGTCGTTCGGTGATTTCACGAAGTTGACCCACCGGATCATCCAGGCTTACTATAACTTCTATCCCTTCAGCCATCGATTCTATGCGTTCATCGTTCAGAGTTAGACGATCAACCATTGCCGCTGGCAAATTGTTGTCGCGCGCAGCGCTTAAATCACTTTCGTTTTCTTGAATTATAAATGCTTTTTGCTCTCTTAATGCCGCAGCCATTTCTGTTAACACTTGGTTTTTTGTCTCGGTGTCGAGTAAAGCAAGTGTATTTGCAGCTTTAGCTGCCTGACGCGAAATATCCGTAATTAAACTCATGACTTCTCCAATAATGCGATATCTTTTTCTGAAATAACAGGTCCAATAGAATCCTGCATTTTTTCACTAAATTCACTTTGTTCGTTGTCTGCAATGAAATTCAACAAACAACTACTGTAATTTGCGGTCGCTTTAGCTAAACGCGTACCATCTTCACTTCTAACGAGTATGGTGTCGCCAATTGCAAACTCACCATGTACTTCAACAATTTCATCGCCGCGAATTATGCCTGTTTCACCTTCGATTGATTCATCAAATGTTCCATCTACCACAACTTCACCTTGCTCATTCGCAGTGTGTGTCATCCAATGCACAGAATCTTGCATTGGTTTTTCGTATGGTAAAAATATTGTTCCAGGGTTGTCACCCTCTAATAAACGATTAAATGTCTCTTCTTTAAAACCATTAATTATATATGTTGCGATTCCGTGTGATGTTGCTTTTTCTGCCGCTTCTATTTTAGTTTTCATACCGCCAGTACCTACCGCGCTAGTAGCACATCCTGCCATGGCGTAAATAGAATCATCAATTGATTTTATTTCAGGTAATAAAACAGCATCGTCATGAAGATTTGGGTTTTTATCGTATAAACCATCTACGTCTGAAAAAATGAGTAAAGCGTCTGCATCAGCCGCTGCTGCAACCATTGCTGATAAATTATCGTTGTCACCTACTTTAAGGTCATCGGTAGTTACCGCATCATTTTCATTAATGATAGGTAAAACACCATGCTCTAATAATGTAAACACGGTTTCACGAATACTTTGATAACGCTCTCGGTCGCGCAAATCACCATGAGTTAGCAAAAGCTGGGCAGATGGAAAATCAAAAAAGCGGTCCCACATAGCAATCATTTCAGTTTGACCAGCGGCGGCCATTGCTTTTTTTAATACAACTGAACGGGGTTGGTCCGAAGGGAATAGGTGCGAACCTGCCGCAACAGAGCCTGATGAAACTAAAATGACCTCAATGCCGCGAGCACGACAACGAACAATAAACTGTGCGATAGTAAGTATGTAACGAGAACGACAACCGTCTTGATCTGGAGCAATAAGTGCGCTACCTACTTTTAAAACAATGCGTCGCCAATTTAACTTTTGCATAAGTCTTCTACTTTCCATTTTATCGGTGCTCAGTGTTAATGAGCTAAACTAAATAGCTACCAATATATGTAGCTTCGAATTTGTGTTTTTTGGCAACACTTTTAAACACACACAAGAAAGCCAAAATCTAAAAGCAAGGCTTTAAATTTAAGCTCAGATATAAAAAGCAGATACCTTGCAATGAAAGTAATGCCTATAAGAAAGTTTAAAAAGTGTTGTTTATGCATCGCTGTAAAAAGCCTTGGTGACTTTTTTATTAACAACATACATAGAGCCTCTAAAGTCTGGTACACCAACAGATAGGGTGAAGACTAAAGGACCGAGATTTAACCGCCACGATGGGGGTTAAACATTGAAAGATATCAATTCAACTCAAACTTTAAGTGCTTGAGATAAACCGTATCAAGTAATCAAATAAATTATATTTTAGACGTTCAAATACTGAACCAGCTTCTAAATAACGATTATACCTAGCAAATATGACCGTAACATTAATGACGAATTTATTTCCCAGATAATTTAATTAGACACCTAATTATTCGAACTCGAAGTATAATACGCTAAATTAGGTCGTAAGATCAAGGCTAAAATTCAAACGACCATATTAAAAAGCGTTTAGTAACAAACTTTTTTACTTTCAAATCATGAAGATAGAAGGTGTTATTGATAATTTATAAAATATTTAGCAACGCTAACCATAATTAATACGTACTAATATTTTGTTAGCGGCTAAAATTAAATAGTAATAGTTGATTTTCCCGTGTATACCCCTTTAATAACAACTAAAATCGTTATACTTTAAATAAAATCATAATAAGGAATTCTTAATCTATGTCAGCAATTTACATAGCCGGTATCGCACTCTGCTCAGTGCTTGCCCAATGGGTAGCGTGGGCATTTAGAGTACCCGCTATTCTTTTTTTATTGCTCACTGGCCTGTTACTTGGGCCATTTAGTGGTGTTTTAGACCCTGATGCACTTTTAGGCGACTTACTCTTCCCTGTCGTATCATTAAGTGTGGCTGTTATTTTATTTGAAGGCGCCCTTACCCTTCACTTTAGGGAGTTAAAGGGAATTGGTAAAGTAGTCAGAAACCTATGCTCCATTGGTATGATTGCAACTTGTGTTGTAATTAGTTTAAGTGCCTATTGGTTACTTGAACTCAATTGGCGGGTTGCTGCTGTGCTCGGCGCAGTGCTTGTGGTAACAGGCCCGACAGTAATAGCGCCTTTACTAAACTCCATGCGCCCCACACAAGACATAGACCGCATTCTACGCTGGGAAGGGATTGTTATTGACCCTATCGGGGCATTGTTTGCTGTACTGGTATTTGAAGCAGTAATGTTAGTAGGCCAAGGCGAGGTACTAAGCCATACTATTGTTGCTTTAGTTAAAACTGTTGGAGTTGGTCTAACAATAGGGGTAGCAGCAGGCTGGGTTACAACTCAATTAATGCGCCGAGAATGGTTGCCATTTGAATTACATAAGTTTGGTATTTTAGCGCTGGTATTAATTAGCTTTTCTGTATCAAACTACTTAAGCCATGAGTCAGGCTTATTGGCCGTAACGGTATTTGGTATTTGGCTTGCGAATCAAGATGACCTAGAAATAGACTCTGTTTTAGAGTTTAAAGAAGACTTGTCGATGATTCTTATATCAACGCTTTTCATCTTACTCGCAGCCCGTTTGCAGCTTTCCGACTTAATGATGTTAGACAGTGATGTATTTATTTTTTTAGCGATTGTGTTATTTGTAGCCCGCCCTTTATGTATTGCTATCTCTACCTTTGGTACCGACTTACCAATTAAATCTCGCTTAGTACTCGCCTGGATTGCGCCAAGGGGTATTGTAGCAGCCGCTGTTGGTTCAGTGTTTGCACTTAGTATGATGGAAGCGGGTGTGGCTGATGCAGAAAAAATGGTTCCACTTATTTTTACAGTTATTATTATAACTGTTGTACTACAAAGCTTAACCGCAATCCCCGTGGCAAAGTTACTAGGTGTACGTCAACCATCACCTAATACTATTTTAATTATTGGGGCTAACCATGTGTCACGTGCAATAGGGCGAGGTTTAAAAGAGCAAAATATTCCTGTCCACCTTTCAGATCCTGCTTGGGAAAACTGCAAAATGGCACGTATGGATGGCTTGCCTTGCTATTATGGTAATCCGCAATCAGAGCATGCTGAACGATACTTACCGCTTACAACTGTCCGAAGTGTTTTAGCGCTTTCACCAAACAGGCATCACAATGCATTAGGTGTGCAGTATTTTTCACATTTACTCAATGAAAAAAACGTGTTTTCGCTACGCTCATCAACAACACACGCTAAAGCTAATAAAGACAGTGCGACCTTTTTATCGCGTCAAATATTATTTGGGGATGAAGGTTCGTACGCTCGCTTAAGCAGTGTCATTGCTAAAGGCGGAAAAGTAAGTGCTACACGTATTTCAGATGAGTTTAGCTGGGAGCAATACTTAGAAATGAACCCTGAGGCTATCCCTTTATTTATTCTCAAAGGAGATAAAGACAACGATGACGATACACCAGCTAAAGTAACACCATTCACACTTAATATGGACAAACCACCTCAAGAAGGTGAGCGTATTGTGGCACTGCACCCCCCAAAAATGTCGTTATTAAAAGACCCACAACTTAAAGACAAAGAATAAAGTTAATTAAAATAACGCTCACAAAAAAGCCCTAATTTTATTAGGGCTTTTTTCTAAATTTACAGCAACTCGCTTAGTTAAAGTTTATTCTTGATTAGTATTACATAGGTAACCGAGCGCGCTCTACGACACTATCAGGCATTTTTTGCGCAAGCTTAGTTAGGGCGTTTTCAATTTTTTTATGCGTTGCTTTATCTGCTACCATTGCATTAAACAACCAACGGTATGCATCTTCAAAATCCCGTGGGCTACCGTAGCCATCATTGAACAACTTCACTAAACGTAACTGCGCTTTTAAGTTACCTTGTGTAGAAGCTTCACGTAAATACGTAATAGCCATGGCTTTATCTTGTTGAACTAGCCTTCCGGTATCGTAATAGCGACCTAACTGCTCAAGCGCTGCCGCTAAGCCTTGCTCAGCAGACTTTCTCATATAATACACGCCTAGCTCTACATTTCGCTCAACACACACATTATAAGCAAGCATATCGCCATATAAAAATTGATAGGATGGCAATGCCATTTTATTGGCTCGCGCTTCAATATCTTGAACTAGCTGGCAATCATCTGCCTTTACACGCTGCAAATGCACATTTTTATTTATTAACGCGATAAGCTCTGATTCAGTGTATAGCGGTACTGCAGCAGGTGATTCATCTGCTAACGTATTGGAAGATATAAATAAAGACACTGACACTAAGGGCACAGCTAATAACGAACTTTTTAAAAATAGGCGCATGTTCACCACGTACAAAAATTATCTTACTAAATAATATACAAAGATCGTTCCAAGGTGAATTTTAGACACAAAAAAAGCTGCATTTAGCAGCTTTTTTTATATTTATGGTAATTAAGCAAACGGGTTGCGAAGTACCATCGTTTCTACGCGGTCTGGACCTGTAGAAATAATATCAATTGGAACACCAGTGATTTCTTCAATACGCTTGATGTAATCAATTGCAGCTTTCGGTAAGCCTTCAAGTGAAGTTACACCCACAGTATTTTCAGACCAACCCGGCATCTCTTCATATACCGGTGTTACTTTCTCGTAACCTTCAGCAGCTAATGGTGTTACGTTTGTAACAGTGCCATCTTCAAGCTGGTAGCCAGTACAGATTTTCAATGTTTCTAAGCCATCTAAAACATCAAGCTTAGTTAAACAAAAACCTGAAATACTGTTGATTTGAACTGCACGGCGCATTGCCACTGCATCTAACCAACCAGTACGACGAAGACGACCTGTAGTAGCACCAAACTCATGACCTTTGTCACCTAAGTGCTTACCAACTGGGTCTTGCTTATCAAGGCCATCGTAAAGCTCTGTAGGGAAAGGGCCCGAACCAACACGTGTTGTGTACGCTTTGATAATACCTAACACGTAGTCAAGGTTTAGTGGACCAAAACCAGCACCAGTTGCAACGCCACCAGCGGTCGTGTTTGACGAAGTTACATAAGGATAAGTACCGTGATCGATATCAAGTAATGTACCTTGCGCACCTTCAAATAAAATGTGCTCACCTGCTAAACGTGTTTGGTCTAAAAGCTCAGTTACATCTACAACCATTGCTTTTAAGATATCTGCAACAGCCATTGCATCATCAAACGTTTTTTGGAAATCTACAGCGTCTACTTTGTAGTAATTAACTAATGTGAAGTTATGGTACTCAAGAACTTCTTTTAGTTTAGCTGCAAATAATTCAGGATTAAATAAGTCGCCTACGCGTAAACCGCGACGTGCTACTTTATCTTCATACGCAGGACCAATGCCACGGCCAGTTGTGCCAATTGGCTTGTCGCCACGAGCTGTTTCGCGGGCTACATCTAATGCAACATGGAAAGGCAAAATTAGCGGACATGCTTCACTTATTAAAAGACGTTCGCGTACTGGTACGCCACGCTCTTCAAGCATGCCAATTTCTTTCATTAGCGCTTCTGGTGATAAAACAACACCATTACCAATCACACATTTAACATTGTCACGTAATACACCCGATGGAATAAGGTGTAGAACCGTCTTTTTACCTTCGATAACTAAAGTATGACCTGCATTGTGGCCACCTTGATAACGAACTACTAAAGATGCTTTGTCCGTAAGGAGGTCAACTACCTTACCCTTACCTTCGTCACCCCATTGGGTGCCTAATACAACAACGTTTTTACCCATTGTAAATTCACTTAGAGAAAATTAGGACGAGATTTTACCAGAAAACCCAAGCAAAGATCACCCCTGTTCAGCTTATTTTTTCTGCGAAGAATTATTAAATTAAAATATGAGTAAATAACCACATATATAACAGTGATTTAAAGTTGTAGATTGTATTCAACAAAAAGCCCCGCAAGTGCGGGGCTTTAAAATTTAAAAGTATAAATATAGTCTACTGCGCTTTAGCGCCTTTCATATATTGGAAGAAGTCACTGTCTGGTGAAAGTACCATCACGTCTTGCTTACCTTTAAACGTTTTCTTATACGCTTCTAAAGAACGTACAAAGCTGAAAAACTCTGGATCTTTATTATATGCATTTGCATAAATAGCGGCAGCATCTGCATCACCTTGACCACGTACTGAGCGTGAGTTACGTTCAGCGTCTGCAAGCATAACTGTCACTCGACGGTCAACGCTAGCACGAATAGTCTCCGCTTTTTCCTGACCTTCAGAGCGGTGCTCTTTAGCAACGGCAGTACGCTCAGCACGCATACGTTGATAAATCGAACTACTTACTTCTTGAGGCAAATTAATTTGCTTAACACGTACGTCTAGCACTTCAATACCTAACTCGCGGGCACTTTCAGATGCTTGAACTAATGCTTCTTCCATAAGCTCACTACGCTCACCTGATACAATTTCACGAATTGTGCGTGTACCAAAGTTAGTACGAAGTCCGTTATTAACCTTTTGCTCAAGTAACGTTTCAGCATATTGCTTGTCGCCACGTGCACGTAAGTAAAAAGCACTAAAGTCGTTAACACGCCATTTAACAAACGAATCAACAATTAAGTCTTTCTTCTCACTTGTCACAAAACGATCTGGCGTTCCATCTAGCGTTTGAATACGTGCATCAATACGACGTACTTGGCTAAAAAATGGGACTTTCAAATGCAAACCTGGGCCATAAACAACCGCTTGATCATCGTCATCTTTTTGTACTTTACTGAACAATAGCACAATTGCTTTTTGCCCTTCAGGTACAACAAATACCGATGAGAAAGACATCACAATGGCAACTAGTAGTATTACTAAACTAAAATTTTTCATTATGCTTATCTCCCCTAGTTAAAGCGATCGTTGTTAAAGCGGTCGTTGCTGCTATTAACGGTGCTGTTACGTGATGTATTTACTTTGTTTCTTAAGTCTTGAATGTCACTTGAGCTTGGTAACGCAACACGTGTTGCAGTGCCTTGCTTTTCCATGATTTTATCAAGAGGTAAGTACATCATGTTATTACCACCCTTCACATCAACCAACACCTTAGAACTGCTACCTAACACTTCTTCCATTGCATCAATGTATAAGCGTTCACGCGTTACTTCTTTAGCCGCTAAATACTCAGGTAATAGCTTTTCAAAACGAGCAACCTCACCTTGCGCTTCCAGTGTAATACGCTCTTGGTAACCTTCAGCTTCTTGTGTCATACGTGTTACTTGACCACGTGCACGCGGTTCAATTTCACGCGCATACGCTTCTGCTTCACGGATGAAACGCTCTTCATCTTCTTGTGCTGCAATCGCATCATCAAACGCATCTTTAACTTCAGTAGGTGGGCGAGAATCTTTAAAGTTAACATCAGTAACAATTAAACCAAGATTGTATGGTTCGATTACCTTGTTAAGCTCATCCCATGTGTTTTGACGCACTTCTTCGCGGCCGTTCGTTAAAACTTGGTCCATTTTTGCATGACCCACAACATAACGCAGTGCACTGTCTAGCGCTTCTTCTAAACTGCTATCAGCATTCGTTACGCTAAACTTGTAAAGGTATGGGTCAATAACACGGTATTGCACCTGAAACTCAACACTTACCACGTTTTCATCTTCAGTAAGCATAAAGCCAGACGCCGACAGTGAACGAACGGCTTCGATATCAACTGGGATAACCGTTTCAATAAACGTCATTTTCCAACGCAGGCCTGGTTCAGCAATTCGGTCATATTTACCAAACTGCAAAACAACACCACGTTCGGCTTCTTTAACCGTATAAATACCACTTAACGCCCACACAATAGCGGCGATAATGAGGATAAATGAAATACCGGCTCCGCCAAGTCCGCCACCGCTTCCATTGCCGGATTTTTTACCGCCAAATAAGCCGCCGAACTTGTTACTAAACTTACGGAACACCTCGTCTAAATCAGGTGGGCCTTGATCACGTCCGCCTTTATTGTTCCACGGATCTTTGTCATTGCCATTATTACCCGGTTCATTCCAGGCCATAGCTATACTCCATTGTTATCTAAATAAATTAGGAAATTGTGTTAAATCTATCAAATCTACTGCGTTTCTCATACAAAAACCGACATTTAAACGTCAATTTTTAATCTTGGTTGATAAAACCAACAATTTCAGGACCAAATTCTTTAATTAAGCGATTCCATTCAACCATTGGCATTCTTACATCTAGTAGCCAATTGCCTTGTTCATCAAATCGCTCTTCATGCACCGCATTTAAGCTAAAAAGTGAAGCCCTTAAACGCCCGTATAAAGGGGTTAATAAAAGCGTTTCACTAAACATTTTTTTAGCAAGCAACTCGCTAATGGCTTCGCTTAGTAATTCACACCCTTCACCCGTTTGTGCAGACAACCATACTCTTATAGGTTGACCTTCACTATCTCGATCAATACGCGGAGCAACATTATCAAGCGCATCAATTTTATTATAAATTAATAGCTGTGGAACGTCATCGGCTTCAATTTCTTTAAGCACAGATTGCACTTGTTCAATATTTTCTTTAATTCGCGAATCAGCAGCATCTATTACGTGTAACTGCAAATCGGCTTCACGTGTTTCGGTCAATGTTGCTTTAAATGCAGCCACTAAATCGTGAGGCAAATGACGGATAAAACCCACGGTATCGGCTAAAATCACTTGACCAACATCACCCAACTCCAGTTTACGCAGTGTTGGGTCAAGCGTCGCAAAAAGCTGATCGGCAGCATAAACCTCAGAATCTGTAATACGATTAAATAATGTAGATTTACCCGCATTAGTGTAACCAACTAACGACACCGTTGGAATTTCATTACGGTTACGCGCGCGTCTACCCTGCTCACGCTGGACAGCCACTTTTTGTAGTCGTGCACGAATACTTTGAATACGTACGCGCAGTAAACGCCTATCGGTCTCTAATTGAGTTTCACCAGGTCCACGTAGACCAATACCACCCTTTTGACGCTCAAGGTGAGTCCAACCTCGGATCAGCCGAGTAGACATATGACGAAGTTGTGCCAATTCAACCTGCAATTTACCCTCATGGGTACGTGCACGTTGAGCAAAAATATCAAGAATAAGGGTCGTTCTATCAAGCACACGGCACTGACAAACGCGCTCTAAGTTGCGTTCTTGTGACGGTCTGAGTTGATGATTAAAAATAACGACATCTGCATTGTGGATTTTGACAATCTCAGCTATTTCTTCTGCTTTACCGGTACCGACGAATAGTTTCGGATGTGGTGCTTGACGGCTGCCTTGCACAACCGCCAAACTACTAACACCAGCAGAAGATACCAACATCTCTAATTCATGAAGATCTTCACGATCCCCTTCTTTAGGTAAGTCGATATGAACTAAAATTGCCTGTTCGCCGGATTCATAGCGGTCAAACAAGCATTACGCTCCTAATTAAAAGTTTCCAGCTTCTGGTTCTTCAGTGTCATCGCTCCCTTGAACACCTTGGAAGTTGACTGCGCGAGCAGGTACAACTGTTGAAATTGCGTGTTTGTAAACCATTTGGTTTACCGTGTTTTCAAGTAAAATAACAAATTGATCAAATGACTGGATTTTACCTTGTAATTTTATGCCATTAACCAAAAAGATTGATACCGGAATGCGCTCACGACGTAGTGCATTCAAAAATGGGTCTTGTAACGATTGGCCTTTTGCCATGTTATTCTTCCTTCGTTCTAGGTGTTATTATAATTAAGTGGCTGAACTCATTTAATAAAGCTAAATCATATCCAACTACTACTAGCTTAGCGAACTTACTACATGATGCAAGTTTTCTTCATCGCCGGTTGTTAACCAAGTAACATCAGGCCAACTTCTCAACCAAGTTAATTGACGTTTAGCCAATTGCCGGGTTGCTGCAATACCTCGGAATACCATTTCATCATGACTTACTTCACCCGCAAGGTAATCCCACATCTGTCTATAGCCCACACAACGAATAGAAGGCATATTGTGATGTAAATCTTTACGTAGATATAAGGCCGAAACTTCATTTTCAAACCCCTGATCTATCATTATTTTAAACCTTTCTTCAATTCGTTGATGTAATTCACTTCGCTCTTGCGGCGCGATGGCAAATTGATGAAAAGTATACGGTAAAGGTGGCTGCTTTTGCTTTTGCAGTTCAGTCATTGTTTTACCGGTTAATCGATATACCTCCAGCGCACGGTTAATTCTTTGGGAGTCGTTTTCACTCATTTTTTGTGCCGCTTGTGGATCTATTTTTACGAGTTCTTGATACAAGTGTGGCCAGCCAAACTCACTAGCCTCTGCTTCAAGTTGAGCCCTTATAGCTGGGTCTGCCTCAGGCAGAGGCGATAAACCGTCAATAAGTGCCTTGAAGTACAGCATTGTACCTCCAACTAATACAGGTACTTTACCTTGTTGATGAAATTCATCAATTTTTTTTATTGCATCACGTCTAAAATCTGCAACAGAATACGTTTCACTCGGGTCAAGCAGATCAATAAGATGATGTGGAGCGCGAGCCAATTCTTCTGAATCAGGTTTTGCAGTGCCAATGTCCATACCTTTATACACTAATGCTGAATCGACGCTGATTATCTCTGTATTTAAATGCTCGCACAAAGAAATAGCCAATGCTGTTTTACCTGCAGCAGTGGGACCCATTAAAAATATAACTGGTAATTGACTCAACACGAACACCCTAATTTAATTGCGCTAAATACTGACTTAGCTCTATTTTAACTGCTTTTTCACGCAAGCGTTCAATAGTTTGCGCATTATTTTGTAAGCGCATTTGTTGAGTTATAAATACGTTGCTAGCATAAAAGCGCGGCGGTATACATTCGGCCTGCCATTTTAACCAATCTTCTATGTTCTCAAACTGCCTTTTACACGCGCTTAGTAACTCGTTAACAGCATTACTTACATCAAGTAAATACAAACATGAAGGCAGCTTTTTAACCATGACAAACTGCTTCTCTATCACCAATTCAAAGCCAAGCAGCGTGAACCACGATTGCTGCCCTTCGATTAGCAAACAGTCTTCTTTTGATAAATTAACCCTGACAGGTAATAACAATGCTTTACCTTCAAGGCTACCTTGCTCTTTAATTTGCTCATGCCAATCATCAACTATGGCGTATTTAAAATGTGAGCAAAATAGCTGCTGCTGCGCACTAAAGACACAGTTTCCATCATGCAAACTAATAATAGACACCATACTCACAGCACTTTGATCAGGTACTGATGAATCTTGCTGAGTGGTTTGCGCCACGACATCAAAGTGAGCAGCATGTTGTTCACTCACTCCCTGATAAAACGCATTCACGTCTTGATGGTTTGCACTTGATGATGCTCTGTATTCGCCACCACTACTTTTCGCACCAGCCGTACTTGAACTTGAACTACCTGAGTAATTTGGTTGTAACTGAGATTTAGGATAATCGTAACCGCCGCTAGTCTCATTTTTAGATGTCGACGGATGCATGGCATGAGTAAATGCAGGTAAATGATCATCAGCTGTCGTTACCGCTTCATTGTTAAACTCACCTTGCAATGGCACCACAACTTGCTTGATGGCTTGTAAAATAAAGTCATGTACTAAGCGACCTTGATGAAAACGTACTTCATGCTTTGCTGGGTGTACATTTACATCAACTTGGCGTGGGTCAATATCAATATAAATTACAAACCCTGGTAGCTCTTGTACCCCACTAACTTCTTCAAATGCCTGACGAATAGCGTGTAAAATGAGCTTATCGCGCATCATACGATTATTTACATACGTGTACTGCGTTGTATTTACAGAGCCTACCGGTAAAACCCAGCCATGTAGTTGAAGCCCTGCTTCCCCTGATTGAATATGAAGTCCTTGCTCTGCAAACGCCTTACCTGCAACTTGTGCAACGCGAGTTATGGCGTGAGCGGGATCTGTTTTGGCGCGGTATTGCCTAACTACTTTTTCGTTATGAGTCAGCGTAATCGATACATCAAACCGGCTAAGCGCTATACGCTTAATGAGCTCATCAATATGGGTAAACTCTGTTTTTTCGGTACGTAAAAATTTGCGCCGTGCAGGGGTATTAAAAAATAGATCTTTAACCTCAATGGTGGTGCCATCAGGGTGAGCAACCGGCTTAACTTGCACAGCCATATCACGGCCTTCTGCAAATGCTTGCCAAGCAGCGTCTTGAGTCTTTGGTTTGGAGCTGAGGGTTAATCGCGATACTGAGCTAATTGAAGCTAATGCCTCGCCCCTAAAACCTAGTGAGCAAATATTTTCTAAATCATCAAGCGACTTTAACTTACTTGTCGCATGGCGAGAAAGCGCAAGTGTGAGCTCTTCTTTACCTATACCCGAGCCATTATCACGAATACGAATAAGCTTATGGCCACCACGCTCTATCTCTATTTGAATACGAGTAGCGCCAGCATCTAGGCTATTTTCAACAAGCTCTTTTACTACCGACGCTGGACGCTCAACCACTTCACCTGCGGCAATCTGGTTGGCTAAACGGGCAGGTAGTATTTCAATATTCATGATATTTCCTAGCAAACTGCGTGCAGATTTATGTAATTAACTCTGTGGTATGTCGAGCTCTTGACCAATAAAAAGCGTGTTTGAATTTAGTTTATTTACTTTTTTTATTTTACTTATGCTGACCCCATAACGGCTTGCCAACATACTTAAAGATTCACCTGGGCGTACTTTATGTTTTGTAGGGTATTGCGACTTTAATTTTGCAAACAACGAATCATCTGGTGGGTTTTTCAAATAGTAATTTTTAATTGAAGTGAACATAGCCTTGGCTAAACGCTCTTGATGATTTGCACTTTTCAATAATTTTTCTTCTCGCGGGTTAGATATAAACCCCGTTTCGACCAAAATAGAGGGAATATCTGGCGACTTAAGAACCGCAAGGCTAGCATGTTGCGGGTCTTTTTTATGAAGCTTTGCAACTTTTCGTAGCTCTTTAACTACTTCTTCTGCAACGTTTAAGCCGGTTTTCATTGAATGATCCATCGACATATCAAGTAATGCTTGCGCTAAGTATTTTTCGTTAGCCGCATCTTTCATTACATCGGCTGCACCACCGAGTAACTCGGAATGTTTTTCTTTATCTTCTATCCATTTACCTATTTCAGAATTAGCTCTTCGTAATGATAATACCCATACCGATGCACCATTAGGACCAGGGCTTGTAAATGCATCTGCGTGAATAGACACAAAAAAGTCGGCTTTTTTCTCTCGTGCTCTGTTTGTTCTCGTATTAAGTTTTACAAAGTAATCGCCACTTCGTACCATACGCGAAATCATGCCCCGCTCAGCGTCTATCATTCGCTCAAGACGCTTAGCTATTTGCAACGTAACCGTT
The DNA here is from genome assembly GCF_005930865.1 of Pseudoalteromonas sp. S554. Classification (NCBI taxonomy): domain Bacteria; kingdom Pseudomonadati; phylum Pseudomonadota; class Gammaproteobacteria; order Alteromonadales; family Pseudoalteromonadaceae; genus Pseudoalteromonas; species Pseudoalteromonas sp. S554. Next base: position 97,790 of record NZ_PNDV01000038.1, read on the forward strand.
TTTTCATACGTGCCTGATGGCCCTATTGAGCCAGGGTCCTCTCCGCCATGCCCCGCATCGATAGCAATTACAATATCGCGTTCTTGGCTAAGTTGACGTTTTTTTGCCGCTTTTTGTGCAGGTGAAGCCACTGGTTCTGGTTCACTTTTATTATATAAATCGACCACAAGCCTATTTTTGTATGGACCAGTAGGCGCAAGCGCAAATAGCACTGGTTTTACGGGTGCGCTTAGCTCAAATACTAAACGAACGCTTTGCTTATTTTTGGGCTTTGAGTAACGTAATTTGCTAACAATTTGGTGCTTAGGTGGCACACCGGGTAGTACTTTAAGCTCTTTGGTGTTTTCTAGGTCAACCACTAAGCGGCTTGGGTTTTTTAGCATAAAATAACTAAAATCGGGTTTATCGTCTAAATCAAATACAACGCGTGTACTATCTGGAGATGGCCACACACGCACACTATTTATCGTGTTTTGTGCCCACAAAGAAAAGCTCATGATGAAAATCATAAGAGAAACTGAGAGTTTAACTGCGCCTCGATTCATTTGATAATTACTGCCTTCACTATTTTATTATTTATTTTTTTAGTTTATCGACAATTGCTGCACCACGTTCACTGGTACTTTTGAACACAATTTTACGCTCGTCACCTACATAGCTTAGCGTTATATCTAAATCGGGTACAGGAATAAACTCCCCCCCCTTTTCTGGCCACTCAACAACACAAATAGCCTGCGGTGAAAAATAATCGCGTATACCCATAAATTCAAGTTCTTCTGGATCACCTAAGCGATACAAGTCAAAGTGATAAACGTTTGCACGGTCAAGCTCATAGGGTTCAACTAGTGTATATGTTGGACTCTTAACTTTACCTGTATGACCAAAGCCTTGCACCACACCACGTGTAAACGTTGTTTTACCAGCGCCTAAATCACCATGTAAATAAATCACAGCACCTTGCTCAATAATTGCTGCTACTTGCTCACCCATTGCAACAGTTGCAAGTTCATCATTTAAGTGAGATTCAAAACTACGGGTCATTATTACCTCAAAATTAACTTAAAAGCGCATATTAGCTAATCATACCAGATTATTTATTTATGGCGATAAATTGAAGTTTCAGGCATAAAAAAACCGGCAAAATGAAGTGACCCCAATAAGTTGGACTCATTTCTAAGCGGCAACCAAGGCCTGATTTCGATATTGTATCGGACTCAGGCCTTTTAGTTTTAGCTTAATGCGT
>NZ_PNDV01000039.1:0-51625 GCF_005930865.1 Pseudoalteromonas sp. S554
TTAAGGCTCATATGTGTTAGTTTTACTTAAACTGCATAGCCATTTCTTGTGCTTGTTCATAACTATTACAGTTAAACTCTGCAATTTTAGTAAAAACAACCCAAGTAGTTTTTTGTTCAAAATCATGGTGTGGAAACCGCTCCATGTAACTACTACCTAAGGCTTTTTTAGTGTTAGGGATTTCAAGAATTTCAGAATCCCCGATTATTTCAGAATGTAGAGCTACTTTTTTTTGATAGTTATAGATATCTAACTCGTTTAATTCTTCCTGTGCCCAAACCTCTGATATTAAGCCCAAATTTCCATTTAAGAGTTCTTTCAACTCATTTTTCATTAACTCTGAAGTTTTTTGAATAGCTTGAGTAGAGTCTTTAGGAAGTTCAGGCTTACTTTCAAGTTTATTGAGCAACTCAATAAGAGAGACAGGCTTTTTAGGGTAATCAGTATCAGGCTTTCCAATCACGCACCAATAATCATCGTTATAACTACTGTGACAAAACACAATCATAAGAATTGAAGATGAATAACAAATCGATGTTTCATCTCTAAAGGTTTTAGATGGTTTACTCTCAAAACCAAACTGCTTTAAGAATTTAAAGCTCCTCTGAATATTGTCTATAAATCTTCGGCTAGATTGAAACACCATACTTCCTTGTAAAACTAACAACTTTGTATCCGACATGTGTCGCTTTATAAACCGACATATGTCCAAATATTACAATCAATCCAATGTAGCCAGCTAATAAGCACATGTAAACAAATAGTTATATAGCATTCAAAATATTCTAAATGTAGAAATACTCCAAAATGGTAGAGATCAGTAATATTAGACAGAAAAGTAATGTGCTAATAAACAGTGAGGAAATAAACAGTCACCTTCCTTTGTAACTATTCACCTTTAATTCAGTCGCGTTCACATACTCTGGGACTATATTAACGCATTAAGCAGTAGGATTTGCCGTGACCCCATCACTTGAACGAGAAGAGCTCGACTTTATTTTTAGTTTATATAAATCAGACAAAAGCGCTGAGCCAGAGGCAAACAAATCACAGCATACGCAAATAAACGACCTTCAAAAAGTACCGTGCCTTGATGAACAAGGCGTATCTCAATACTTGACTTAATTTACACTAGTTAGCTTGTTGTACTTGGCTCATCACTTAAAAACGCTTTGATACAGTTTATTTCTGCCAGCTTTACTGCCTCGCCTATTTCGGGGCCTTTTTTGCCACTTTTAAGCGCCTCTTGCACTATGTGCTTTTTATCCATTTGCTGTAATTTACTATGAATGGCGCGCAACTTAATTGCCTGCGGGTAAGGCTTATTAACCAGTGTTTCTCCGCGGCCTTGCGCGTCACATTGGCAGGCTTGAGTAAATGCTAAAAAGCGCTCAGGGTGCACCAAACCATTTAAATTAGTGACAATTAATTTATGAATAGTTTGCGGCCTAAGCTGATCAATCGTATGGCATAAAGTGTGATTATCGCTGGTCAATACGCCAATATCACGAAAACGATTAGGTACTTTTAAACGATTACAAAATGACTCTACCACCGCTACCCCTTCGCGTTCGTGACCGCGTAAATTGCCGCGTATTTTATAGCTAAGGGCTTTACCAAAATCGTGGGTAAGCGCAGCAAAGCGGGTTTCTAAGTTAAAATTTAAGTCGGCTGCACGCCTGAGCACCAACATTGTATGCACAAATACATCGCCTTCAGGGTGATGATTGGCAGGTTGTGGTACGTTTTTCATTTGTTCTATTTCAGGAAAAATACCCAGTCCATCTAATGCTTGAAAATAAAGCTCAGGGTGTTTTTCGCCAAGCGCTTTTTCGGTTTCTAACCATACCCGTTCAGGCACTAAGTGGTTAAGCTCGCCTTTATTTTTAAGCTCTCGCATTAACGCATAAGTGCTGGGATGGATTTGCCAATCGCTGCCGTAACGCGCTAAAAACCGTGCAATACGCAGCACTCGCACAGGGTCTTCTACAAAGGCGTGTGTAGTGTGGCGCAGTATTTTGTTTTGTAAATCGTGTTGACCATTAAAAGGGTCAATAATTTTACCGTTTTCGTCAAGTGCCATAGAGTTTATGGTTAAGTCGCGCCTAGCGAGGTCTTCTTCAAGTGTTACGCTAGGGCTGGCGTCAACCACAAAGCCTGTATAACCTTTGCCGCTTTTTCGTTCGGTACGCCCTAGTGCGTATTCTTCTTTTGTTTTTGGGTGCAAATAAACAGGAAAGTCGCTACCTATTGGTAAAAAGCCAAGCGACTCCATGGTGCTGGGCGTTTCGCCAATAACCACATAATCGTTATCTTTTGATGCAATGTTTAGCAGTTTATCGCGTACTGCTCCACCGACTAGGTAAACGTTTTTTAAGCTACTTTCCACGTTGTTTCCACACTAATTTACAAACTTCATTTATAGCTATCATATCATTAAAAGCGTTGTGGTTTGCCAAGCATATGCAAGCTCATTACAATAGCGCATCATTTTTTGTTTAAGCTGTTATTCAATGAAAAATCATTCATCAAAAAAAGAGCTCATGCTGCTGCCAATTTTACTCGTCGTTATTGTTATGTGTGTGGCGGGGCACTTTTTATTGCAAGCTAACTTTCAAGACAGCAACATGGTTGAGTATATGTTAGCAGCCTTGCCGTTTGCTATGTTTGGCTTAGTTATTGTAGCTTTTAAGCTGGCATCAAACAGTGAAAAAAATGAGCAAAAAGAGCAAGAAAAATAGCGGCTTAAGATAGCTTTATTATTCAGTGCTCAGATTACTTAACTTATAAAACATGGTAACCAAACCAATCCGGTTTTATAGGTTGTGAAAGCCCACTTGGGCTAAGTTTTATTGTTAATTGGCTGTCGAGTAAATCAATTGCAAAGCAGTCGTCTACGTCGTGTAAGTCGTCTTTATGAATATGGCTCAGGCCTGCTAATAAATCATGTTTAGCACGCTGCTTTGCCTCTTCACTACTGCTTGCTACATATAATGCAAAGTCGTGTTGCTCAGCCATTGAGTCGCTTCTGTAAGCGCCTAAGTTTACAAAATAAAGCTGTTTATTTTGTTCAACATAACCCTCTACCACTTCTACTTTGTAGCCATCAATATTGTTAACAGCCATAAAACTATCCATGTGTACGCTGTTTTTGTCGCCAACCCATTGGCTTTTTAATTTGGTGTAGGTTTGCTCTATGTTTTGCCCAACTACAAAGCGAATGTCGTGCATTTCTATGTGGCAGCCTTGAATTCGCCCGCCTAAATACACCATAAATAACTGCATGAGGATTCCTTTAATTTTTTACGCCAAACTATCAACATCAATATTGTGTTTTTTAATGAGTTTATAAAAGTCTGAACGATTACGCTTAGCAAGCTTGGCGCCTTCTGCTACGTTGCCGCCTGCCATTTTTAGCGTATTAATAACGTAATCACGTTCAAACTCTTTTTTAGCGTCGTTTAATGAGAGTGGCTCTACACTTTTTTCGTTGCTATCGAGTGCTGCTAAGACTAAATGCGCTGAAATAACCTCACCGGGTGTTAAGGCTACCACTTGTTCAACAACATTTTGTAACTGACGAATATTTCCCGGCCAATCATAACGTACCAATGCGTGCATAGCATCATTGGCAAAATGTTTTTCATTTTGGTTCATTCGTTTAGCGATACTTGCGCTAAAGTATTGGGCTAGTAGGCTTATGTCTTCACGGCGTTCACACAGTGGTGGTAATTTTAAATTAACTACATTTAGGCGGTAGTACAAATCTTCTCTAAACTGCTGGTTTTTAATGGCTTCAGGTAAGTTTTTGTGAGTTGCCGATACAATACGCACATCAATTGAGATCTCCTCTTGAAAACCCACTGGGCGGATGGTTTTTTCTTGCAGTACACGCAGCAACTTTACTTGAAGGTTAAGTGGCATATCGCCAATTTCATCTAAAAATAATGTACCGCCCTGCGCTTGCTGAAATAAACCTTGGTGATCTTTTACAGCACCAGTAAACGCGCCTTTTTTATGGCCAAATAATTCCGACTCTAAAAGCTCCCCTGGTACAGCACCACAATTTATAGCCACAAAAGGCCCGTTACTTACTTGGCTATGCTGATGAATAGCCTGCGCTAATAACTCCTTACCCGTTCCACTGGCCCCCGAAATAAGCACATTAACGTGAGTAGGCCCAAGTAACTTAACTTGTTCAAGCAAGTGCAGCATGGCACCACTGCGCGTTACTATATTACTTTTTGATGGGGCTTCATCGGTATTTACACCGTGAATGTCTATCGCATTTGCAAGGCTATCAAATAGCTCGTCTTTATCGACCGGTTTAGTAATGAAGGCAAAAATGCCTTGTTTAGTGGCTTCAACCGCATCGGGAATAGAGCCATGCGCTGTCATCATAATTACTGGTAATGCAGGGTATCGGCTTTGCAGTTGACGATGCAGCGCCATGCCGTCCATTTCATCCATTCGTAAGTCGGTAATTACGGCATCAAACACGTGACTTTTTAAAATTTGTAGCGCTGCTAAGCCACTTTCACAAGTTGTTACTTGATAGCCTTTTGATTCAATACGAATAGCAAGTAACTTTAATAAACTTGCATCGTCATCAACTAATAACACTTTTGCTTTGTGCGGACTATTTGTGGCCATGGTTACTGCTCCTTAATGTCTTCGCGAAGTAACAACTGCTGCTCTATATCTGCCAGCGACGACAGGGTTTTCTGCATTTGGTTATTAAGTGCTTGTTGCTCTTTTTGAGCATTTATTTGTAAGGTAATCTGCTGTTTTTGAAGCCATAAATACTGCTTTATATCGTCAGGCCAAAAATAGGCTAGGTCGAGTTTAAGTAACTTGGTCATTACTGTATTTGGGTCGGTACTTACTTTTAAGCACATAAATTTAAAAAATGCTTTTAGCTCATTTTCACCTTTAAATGACCGCTTTGTTGGTGGCAATGTAAACCCACCACATTGATTTGCATGAAGCGCTATAACCCGCTCAGCAGAGGGATAAATGGGGGCTAATTTAGGCATTGCCTTGGGACTAGGAGATACGTTTTTAGTATTTGATGTTTTATTACCGCCCAGCGCTTGCGTGCCATTATTAAGCTCACACCCCGATACAATTAAGCTACCTGCAAGCACACATAAAATAGTGAGTATGCGCATTGTTAATTAACTCCTAAATTTTTACTGATTGGTATTTTTATTAAAAAACGGCAACCGTGTGGTTTATTTTTCTCAACACTTAATGTGCCTTGTAGCTGCTCAACCGTTTCTTTTACAATTGTTAGGCCCAAACCACTGCCTTGTAAGGTAATGCTTTGGTCATGTTTACCTTGATAAAACGCACTAAAAATATGGTTTATTTCGTGCTCTTTAATGCCACAGCCATTATCGGCCACAACCAAACACAGCTGATGTTGCTCGCATTTTAAATTTACAGTCACACCTTGGTTATCATCAGAAAATTTTAAGCTATTTGAAATTAACTGAATTAGCATCATTTCTATTAGCTCATTAGGAAGAGCAAGGACAGTGCTTGAAACAGTGTTTTGCCACTGAATACGTTGCTTTCGAGCCGTTAGACGATGCTCAAAATGGCCATTAATTTTTTTAATTAAATGATCAATATTAACCTCGCTTGAGTTGTTTATCGTTGCTCTAATAGCGTTATAACTTAGTAGGCTGTCTATCATCATGCGAAGGCGCACCATAGATTGAGTTATAAGGGAAAGCACTGCTTTTTGTTCGTCATTAATGGGGCCAACAATTTCATCTGTTAGTAAATCGGTTCCTTCAACCATAGAAGCAAGCGGTGTTTTAAGCTCGTGTGTTACGTGGCGTAAAAACGTATCTTTTTGTTGCTCAAGCATATGCAGCTGAGTTTGTACCCACTGTAGTTTTTCTCCAAGTTCCACTAACTCTGACGAGCCTTTTACCGCTATTTTTTGCTGCCAATCCCCTTGTCCTAGCTTATCAATAACCCTAGTTAATCCCTTTAAGCGCCCACTTATACGCCATAAAAATCCACCACCAACAAATAAAGTAAGTGGAATAAGTGCCACCAGCCAATTTATAAACGACGTTTGTAGGCTAGCTAGCTCGTTTTGGTTAAGGGTTATTTGCGCTTCGTTTTTATTTTTAAGCCACACTGTTAGCGCTGTAATTAACTCGCTTACAGGTACAAATAGCGCTGCATCTTGCTTTTTTTGATCAACAAGCTGCTGGTGTGCTGTTTGTAAAACATTTAATAGCTGTGCCCATTGGCGTGTGTAATCTGGGTTTGTATTAATGTGTTTCAGATCGTTTATGCTTTGTACTGAAGATTGCCATTTATCAACTATGAGGGTGTCGAGCGAATCACTTTTTAATACCCAGTTTTGTCTTGTTGCGCGCTCAAGACTGTTAAGGTCTTGCTTTAAGCTAGCGAACGATTTTGTAAGCTGATAATTATTACTTACAATTTGTTGAGTGGTTGCTAGCTGCTTGTTCAACGCATTTAAAAACACAATGACCACAATAGACAGTGGCAATAACGACAGCAGCATACTTAACGCAAACTGCCCTATTAAATTAGGGCGCCAATTAAGCATTGCATTGTAATGTTTAGTAAACGTTGCAGCCATTGCAGAAAACTCTATCAGTAAATAACTCGCCTATTATTATCAATACCGCCTATACACATGCTGAACCATATTAATATTCACTCGCTATAGTGTTGCTAAATAGCAACACTGCAACCTATTGATTTAGTTAACATCATACAAAATACCTCACACTCTGTTGCTGTACTCACACAAAATTACACACATAAAGTGTAATTTTTACCTCCCTTTTTAAGCAACAAAACGTAAATCATTGAAAATAAACAAAAACAAAATATGGCACCCTTTTTGTTAGTAGGTATGACAAATGAATTTAATAAGGAAATACTCATGAGAACAAAAGCTTTGGTTTTTTCAACATTACTTGCATTAGGTTTAGTTAATACAGACGCACATGCTATGGACGTTGAGGCTACGTTTGATGCGCTAGATAAGGATAATAACGGCTTGTTAAGCGAAGCCGAGGCCCAAATGGATGCTGTGCTTAAGGAAAACTTTGCACAAATAGACACAGACCAAAGTGGCCAACTGTCGCTAAATGAATTTAGTAAATTTATTCAATAATTCAACTTCAAAAGGAATGAAATTATGAAACAACTTATTGCCGCGTTTTTATTATTATTTTTAGCTATTAGTGCAACAGTGTTGGCATCTCCTTCGGCTGTGCGATTTGCACACTTAGATACAAACATGGACGGAAGTATCTCGTTTGTTGAAGCTAAGCAGGATAAAGAGCTACTTAGACAGTTTACCGATTTAGACGAAGACAACGATGAGATGATCTCTAAAGCAGAGTTTGAAAACTTTAAGCCGTAACAGATTAAGTTTTGCTTAAGTTTTTAGCATGTAAAGTGTACTAAAGCATTTGCCATAATCCCTGAGGGAGTGTGTAAAAGGATTTAATGTTGGGAGTTAAATTATGGCAAGTGCTTTATCTTATCAAGCTTTATACCTCGTTATTAAATACAACTTAATTACCCTTTTGGAAGGACTACCATGAAGATACGTTGCTTTGTAACTACCACGGCATTGCTGTTAAGTTTTAATGCCTTTGCACTTGATGTAAAACAACGCTTTGATCACCTTGATACAGATAAAAGCGGTTACCTTACCCATAACGAATTAGAGCGCCAGCCACAGTTACTTAGCACGTTTATAATGTGGGATAAAAATCAAGATAAACAAATTTCATTAATTGAATTTAAAAACTATCTTACTAACAATCTTTACTGAGTATTTTAATGAACCCCATACGCTTATTTATTTTATGCACTCTAACCGTATTTAGTGCATCAAGCTTTGCCGCAAGTGACACTATTAACAACCAGTTTAAAAAAATAGACCGAAACAAAGACGGATTTTTAACGCGTTCTGAAGCCTCAATAGACCCCGCCTTGTGGTCTAAGTTTATTCGTTACGACCAAGATAAAGACGGCCGGCTAACACTAAGCGAATACCATTTATATGCCAGTAAGTAGCCCTAACTTAAGTAACCTTTCTAACTTTATTAGGTTTTAGGCAATTAATTTAACAGCTAAGCAACCAGCTTAGCTTTAACTGTTTATTTTACGAGGTTATCGCATCCTGTTGGTATTCTAAAAAAGGGTTTGCTAGTGTTATTGCACTAAAAATAACAAAACAGTGTCCTATGTTACTCAAAAAATTACTTAAACCACTTGTGCTTGCCAGCCTTTGTACGGGCTCTAGCTTTGCCATTGCACAAACCAAAGTCATTTATAATGCTAATGGCTACACCCCGCTTTATAAAGGCAAAATGCAAAAAGGTGAACTTCAGCAATTTAGCACTTTAGTTATAAAAGATGGCAAAGTTGTAAAAGTAGGCGGCGACACACTAAAAGAAAGCTTCCCAGATGCCAAATTAATAAATGCAGAAGGCAACACATTACTGCCCGGCTTAATAGATGCTCACGGCCACGTTATTGGGTTAGGAGATAACTTATCGCAACTTGATGTACGCGGCGCTAAGTCGGTTGATGATGTTACAAATAAACTAAAGCAATTTGCGCAAGGCAAACAAGGTTGGATCATTGGCCGAGGATGGAACCAAGAGTTATGGCCAGATACGCGCTTTCCTACCGCTAAAGATTTAGACAAAGTAGTAAGCGATCGTCCGGTTGTTTTATCTCGTGTTGATAGCCATGCAATTTGGGTTAACTCAAAAGCGCTTGAGCTTGCGGGCATTAACGCCGATACAAAATCGCCAAAAGGCGGTGAAGTAATAAAAGATGAATTTGGTCACCCTACCGGTATTTTTGTTGATAAAGCTGAGTCGTTAATTGTTCAGCACATGCCAGCCCCTTCAAAACAAGATATTAGCAACTCGCTAGATGCCGCAGGAAAGCACTTATTAAGCTTAGGTATTACTTCTACTCACGACGCTGGCATAGATAAAGCCACATGGGAAGTGTACAAAGAACGCGGCGATCAAGGTAATTTACCTCTGCGTATTGTGGCAATGCTAAGTGGTGCTAGCCCAGATTTACCAGCGATGTTAAAAGCGGGGCCATATCACGATAACTACGATTTTATGGAAATTCGCAGTGTTAAAGTTTATGCCGATGGTGCATTAGGTTCGCGTGGCGCAGCGCTTATTGAAGATTATGCCGACCGTGCTGGACATCATGGTTTGATGCTTGAAACCCAAGAAAAACTCGAAGCTTTATTTACGCAAAGCTTTAAAAACGGTTTTACCGCCAACACCCATGCCATTGGTGACAAGGCCAATCGTGTGGTTTTAGACGCCTACGAAAATGTATTTAAAAAAACAGGCGGTATTTTACTGCGCAACCGTATAGAGCACGCGCAAATAGTAACGCCAGACGATATTCCTCGATTTAAAGCACTAAAAATTATTCCATCAATGCAACCTGTTCATGCTACGTCTGACATGCATATGGCAGAGCAACGCCTAACTGAGAAGCAACTTAGCTTTGCATACGCATGGCAAACATTTTTACAACAAGGTTCAGTGGTTGCTGCGGGTTCTGACTACCCTGTAGAGCTTGCAAACCCGTTTGATGGTTTATATTCAGCAATAACGCGAATGGATCATAACAAACTGCCTGAAAACGGCTGGCGTCCAAGCGAAGTACTAAGCCGCGAAGATGCACTACGTGCATTTACACTGGGCGGTGCTTATGCTGCGCATCAAGAGTTTAAAATAGGGAGCTTAGAGCAAGGTAAATGGGCCGACTTTATTTTAGTGGATAAAGATTACTTTAAAGTACCCGTTGAAGATATATACAAAACCCAGGTGCTACAAACATGGATTGCCGGTATGAAGCGATTCGATAAAAAAGAGAGTGATACTAAATAAACAAAAAAAGGTTAACGCAAGTTAACCCTTTTTTTATACAAACCATATCATTTAGCTTTTTGGCTGCTGTGCCTCTGGCTGAACAGCTTTTGGCTGACGGTATAATTTTATAATGTGATACAAGTTAACCAATGCCAGTAACGCGTTGGTAAAAACAACGGGAACAGCACCAATGGCTACACCGTAAGCCGTAAACACAATACACCCTAACATGTTGTACCAACGAAGCTTTACTACATCGGTCATAGTGAGTGATGCAACCAATAAAGCTGACGCAATATAGCCTAAATATTCCCAACTCAATTGTTCTCTCCTAACCTTTGGGTTAGCATTACACTAATGCTAACTTATTACAGTTGTAAGTATTGCAAAGTAATAGCACTTTGCTTAATTATGAGCGTTATTTAGATTTTGAAAAATAATTGGCTAGTAAGAGAGTAGCTCTCTTATATTAATAATTAAGCGAAGTGACATACGTAAATAAAAAGCTAACTTGCTTAAAAACCTGAAAAAGTTTGCCGGCAAAAAAACCAACAAATTCTTAAATCATTACACGGGAAATGAAGGTAAAATAATACCCATAGCAAAGCTAAAAGTATTAGTAGCAAGTTAGCGTAAATTCTTAATGTGTTAATGCTACCGTCATTAAAACATAATAAATAGGACAAATGTCCGAAGAGCATATTGATGTTTCAATACCATTTTTCTAGTTATCTTGTTGAACAGCTATTAACCTTTGCAGGTAGTAGTTATCAACAATCAAAAAAAGAAGTGCTGATCCATCAAGATCAGCCTTTAAGCAAGCTTGTGCTTGTGCGCAGCGGCACTGTGTCATTTAGTTATGACGTAGGAAACGGACGACGCCTGCTGCTAGGACAACTGGATTGTAATAATACCCTGATAGGTGAAATAGAAGCACTTAACAACAATCCGTGTATTTATACGGTAACGTGTTTTAGTGATGTGACTTACAACCTGATTGAATTAAGGCATTGGCGTGCATTATTGCTCGAAAAACCAGAGCTAAGTTTATACACAGCACAAACTATTGCTGCTAAGTTTCAAGAAAATCAAAAAATCAACTTAGATAAGTTATTACTACCACTTAGCTACAATATAGCTAAAGATTGCCTGCTGAGAGCCGAGAATAACAACCCTACACTACTTAGAGCCTACCCAACGGTAAATGCAGAGGCAGAACGTTTTGCAACCACTGAGCGAGCTTACAGGCGTGTTGTAACAGAGTTAGTAGAAAAAGGCCTAGTGCAAAGAAGCACTACTGGTTTACAAGCGGTCGATATTCCAATGCTTAGTGAATATGTAGACAGCTTTGCACAACTTTAAGCTCACAAAAAAAGGCCAATTAAGGCCTTTTTTATTGCCCTAAAAACAAATAACACGTTCTTAAGGCTAAATATGCATTTGATGCACTCGTTGTATTAGTCTTCTAACAAAATATCGTGAATTTTCACTAAGTCAGATTTACCTTCAATAATTTCATCTGGTGTTAAACCCGACAATTCATGCGGGAATACTAACCATTCTTCCGACTCATGAATGTAGTAATCAGGCACGGTATCTACTTTTGAATTTTTTGGTTTGTAGTATGGGCAAGCAATTCGAATATCGCGCGGTAAATTTAAGCGCATTAGTTCTGAAAGCTTTTCTTTCAGTGCAACAATACTGCGCCCTGAGTCAAATACATCATCAACAATAAGCAGAGAATCACCCGCATTAGCGTTTTCTACAATGTAATGTAAACCATGTACTTTAATTTCTTTTGATTGCTGGCCAATACCGTAATAAGACGATGTACGCACTGCAATGTGGTCAGTTTCAATACCTTTGTAATCGTAATATTCTTGCACAGCAATACCAATTGGTGCACCACCTCGCCAAATACCTATAATAAAATCAGGACGAAAGCCGTCTTTGTATACTTGTGCCGCTACGCGGAATGAATCTTCAAGTAACTGTTGAGCTGTGATATAGCACTTATCTGACATAGTTAGAAACCCCAGTGGTGGATATTATATTTGAGCGTAGTTTAGAGTAAAACCAACTTAGCCACTCAAACAGGTATTGGCGATGGATTTTACCGTAAATTAAATAAAATTGCTTGCTTGTAGATCAAAAAAGGCACCAAACGGTGCCTAATTTTAATATAAAAAGCCTAACTTAGTTAATATTATGCTTTTTCTAGCAACGTACGAGCAACCGTGCGCATACCTTGTGTTGTTGCGCCTGCAGCCCATTGGCTCGTGCTACCCATGTTAAAAGCAGCAGCTAAATCAATGTGTACCCAACCTTGGCCATCGTTTGGCACAAAGCGTGATAAAAAGCCTGCAGCATTTGACGCACCACCATAGCCGCCCCCTTTTTGCGCTCGGCTGTTAGCCGTATCAGCATAAGGTGATGGGCAGTTTTGTTGGTGCCACTTTTCAAGTGGTAATGGCCAAGCTGCTTCCATTTCTTGAGATGCAAAACCTTCAACCTCACGCGCTAGCTCTTTATCTAGTGCAAACAACGCATTGTATTCTTGACCAACAGCAACCAACGCCGCCCCCGTTAATGTTGCAGCATCAATAATTAAAGGTGCGCCTGTTTCACCCGCAGCCATTAAGCCATCGGCAAGCACTAAACGCCCTTCTGCATCAGTATTTACAATTTCAACGGTTGTGCCATTTTTGTAAGTAAGAATATCGCCTAATTTGTAAGCGTGGCCAGAAATTAAGTTCTCAGCACAACATAAGAATAATTTAATGCGCTTTTCAATGCCACGATTAATAGCAAGTGCTAAACCAGCCGTTACTGTTGCAGCACCGCCCATATCGCACTTCATCCCTAGCATGCCTTCGCTCGATTTAATTGAATAACCGCCCGAATCAAACGTAATGCCTTTACCCACAAGGGCTGCACTAACGGGTGCGTTATCATCGCCTGTTGGGTTGTAATCAAGCTCTAACAATACCGGAGGACGAACACTTCCGCGACCAACAGCATGAATACCAATCCATTGCTGCTCTAATAACGCATCGCCTTTAATTATTTGATAGCTTACGTGCTCTGGCGCAAGCGATTGAATAAACTCAGCTGCTTTTTCAGCAAGGCTTTCAGGATATATATCATCTGCGGTGCCATTAACCATTTCACGCGCCCATGTTGCTGAGCCTTTTAAATGCGCAAGTTCTTTAAGATCTGACTGTGCGTTATCAACAAATTCAACACCATTTAACAATTTTGGTGTTACAAAGCCTTGGTAAAAAGCCCATTGGCTTTCTGTGCACCACGTGTCGCCCGCAAGCTCAACATGCTTAACACCTTGATTAGCAATTGTACGCGCTGCTTTTTGAACATTTTTTAATGTTTCTTGCTCAGATAAATGAACGGTTGCGCCACGCTCGTTAAAAGACAACGTTGCGCTTTCGCCCCAATGACTCGGTGCTGCGTGTTCGCTTAGTTGAACAACAAATTTTTCACTCATGTTAGAATATCCTTGCACTTAAATGTGCTGTTGAGTTTACTATAGTGCGCCTAAGTTCCCAACAGCTTGAGATAAATAACCCCTATCACACTATTTAACCGCATTGGACACAACCATGAAGTACACACCTGCACTGCAATCAGCCACACTATTAAAACGCTACAAGCGCTTTTTAGCTGATTTAAAACTTAACAATGGCGCTGAGTTTACCGCCCATTGTGCCAACACCGGAAAAATGACCGGCTGCGCCGAACCAGGTTTTACTGCTTTTTATTCAACCAGCGATAACGCAAAACGAAAATATCCACATTCATTAGAGCTGACCAAAAACAATTTAGGGCAATTAATATGTGTTAATACAGCGGTAGCCAATAAAGTAGTAGAAGAAGCGATAAATCATAAAGTGATTGATGAACTAACAGGCTATGAGCAACTTCAAAGTGAAGTTAAATACGGCAGTGAAAATAGCCGAATCGACTTTTTACTCACAACCCCAAACAAACCAAGCTGCTACGTTGAAGTTAAATCGGTCACTTTAATAAGCCAAGATGATCCACACAGCGGCCAAGGTTATTTTCCGGATGCACAAACACTGCGTGGACAAAAGCACCTTCGCGAACTTATTGAAGTGGTCGAATTAGGCCATCGCGCCGTACTACTGTTCGCTGTTTTGCATGAGGGGATTAATATTGTCAGCGCGGCGGCGCATATTGATGAAAAATACGCAGCGCTTTTACAACAAGCCATCGATGGCGGTGTTGAAGTTATCGCTTATAAAGCACTTATTTGCGCAAACGAAGTCGTTCTTCATAAAAAAATAGCATTTGTAGCTTAATGTATAACCCAATCATTAAGCTCAGTAATTGTAATTAGAACAAACAACGCGATGAAAAGATTGAAGCAATAAAAATCAATTCCAGAGTTAAACTTGTTTTTTAAAGTTTTGCCCCCATATAAAGGCAAGTTTTACAAACCAGTAAGTTAGTTAAATAAGCACCCTCATTTAACGCACTTTTTACTCGCAAAGCATGGTTGAAGCTAATTCGAATAATTAAAAATAAATTTGCCTAGGGTATAAGTTTCTGTTATTTATACCGCCGGCTAATGCTGAGGCATTAAATTAAGGATTTAGGAGAGAGTTATGCCAGACCAAAAGAAACATGGTTTATTGGCTCAAGCCGGTTTAGAACCATACCAAGAAAAACCAGGCGAAGAGTATATGAATGAAGCACAACGTGCTCATTTCAAAACGATTTTAGAAACTTGGCGTAACGATTTACGTAACGAAGTTGATCGTACAAAATCGCATATGCAAGACGAAGCTGCTAACTTTCCTGACCCAGTTGACCGCGCTGCACAAGAAGAAGAGTTTTCTTTAGAACTTCGAACTCGTGACCGCGAACGTAAATTAATTAAAAAAATTGAAAAAACAATTATTTTAATTAAAGAAGATGATTTTGGCTTTTGTGAGTCTTGTGGCATCGAAATTGGCATTCGCCGCCTAGAAGCGCGACCAACTGCTGATTTATGCGTAGACTGTAAAACACTTGCAGAAATTAAAGAAAAACAAGCTGGACGCGGCTAATTAACCCTATTAATTAGCATGCCACCTGCAGCCGTTACTGCGCCTATGCGCAACTATCGCGGTCGTTTTGCACCGTCTCCTTCTGGGCCACTTCATTTTGGCTCACTTGTTGCGGCTGTGGGCAGTTACCTTGATGCAAAAGCAAATAAAGGGTCTTGGCTCGTCCGTATCGAGGATATAGACACCACTCGAGTGGTGAAAAATGCCGACACCGATATTCTAAATACCTTACAAGCCTATTGCCTCCACTGGGATGAATCAGTTGTTTATCAAACTAAGCGGCTCGATTTATACCAAGACGTAGTCAGCTCCCTTGAAAATCAACAATGTGTTTATGCTTGCCACTGTAGCCGAAAACAAATAAAAGCATTGGGTGGAATTTACCAAGGCCAGTGTAAAAACCTTGGACACCCAACCGATACAGGCGCACTACGATTAACACAATGCCATGCAACCACACACTTTAACGATCTGATTCAAGGTGATATTTGTGTTAGTAGCGAGCTGGCACACGAAGATTATATAATAAAGCGCAGTGATGGCTTATTCGCCTACCAATTAGTGGTTGTTGTGGACGATATTGATCAAGGCATAAATAGGATTGTTAGAGGCGCCGATTTAATTGAGCCAACAGCACGGCAAATCAGTTTATTTAAACAACTTAATCACCCTATTCCTGAGTTTGCTCACTTACCTTTAGCCGTTGCCAAGCCCGGTTTTAAGCTATCTAAACAAAACTACGCTCCTGCAATTAGTAAAGCCGAGCCAAAACCCGCATTGATAAGTGCCTTTGAATTTTTAGGCTTGCCAACTCATGCCAATTTAATGGATTTAACTACTGAGCAACTCATTGAATGGGGCGTAAATACCTTTGAGTTAAAGCAAGTGCCGCAAGTCGCTGAAATACAAATTTCTCAGTAGCAAACAAGTTAAGCCAAGCAATTTACTAAACTGTGTAAATAAAATCGTTAAAAACAGCTTAATTTCAACACATCAACTTAATTTTTAAACCCTGCTGGTATATGATAGCCGCCTAAATATGTGCTATTTGAGTAAGACGGTGAGTATTGGGGTTTAACACCACTATTTGCGGTTATTTTTGATTGCGATGAAAGGCCAATCAACACCTTCTAGGAGACGGATTATTATTTCCAAGCTTTTTCAATTTTGCCGACAGATAATCGGCCCAAATACGAGTGCTGAAAATGCCTCTGTAAGCAGCGAACCATTAGTAATCACGCGCGGTGAGCATGGTATTTCTCGTAAACAATTTAGCCCAAATGCAATCAAAGTTTTATACCGATTAAAAGACGGTGGCTTTGATGCCTACCTCGTTGGTGGTTGTATTCGCGATATATTGTTAGGTCAACAACCTAAAGACTTTGATGTAGTCACTAACGCAACGCCCGACCAAGTTAAAAAGCTTTTTAGAAACTGTAGATTAATTGGTCGCCGTTTTCGTTTAGCGCACATTGTATTTGGCCGTGAAATTATTGAAGTGGCAACCATGCGCGGTCATCACGAAGCGCCTGAGTCTAAAAACCAAATAAGCCAATCAAGTACTGAAGGGCAATTATTACGCGACAACGTATTTGGTAGCATTGAAGAAGATGCTGAGCGCCGTGATTTTTCAATTAACGCGCTGTATTACTCAATTAACGATTTTAGCATTCATGATTACGCCAATGGTTTAGCCGCTATTAAAGCAAAACAAATAGAGCTTATTGGCGATCCTGAAACACGCTACCGTGAAGATCCAGTGCGTATGTTACGCGCAGTACGATTTGCAACAAAGCTTGATATGAGCATTGCGCCAAATAGCGAAAAGCCGATCAGCGAGCTTGCCAGCTTACTTGATAACATTCCACCGGCGCGTTTGTTTGAAGAAGTACTTAAACTGTTTTTAAACGGTAAAGCTGAAGCTAACTTTTTAATGCTTCGCCAGTACGGGCTTTTCCGTGCATTATTTCCTGCGCTAGATAAAATTTTAGAAGCCAACCCAAATGGTTTAGAACAAGCCTTTGTTCAGCAAATGTTTCAAAATACCGATAAACGCATAAATGCAGATAAAAAAGTAACGCCTGCATTTATTTTTGCCGCGCTATTATGGTTCCCACTTTTAGCAATAACCAAAAAGCTTCAAGCCGAAGAACAACTTAGTGAGTACGATGCCTTTGCACAAGCAATGAATAAAGTACTTAGCGAAAGCGCACAACATATTGCAGTTCCAAAACGCTTTACGTTGGGTGCGCGCGATATTTGGCATATCCAGCACCGTTTAGATAAACGTGCAGGCCAACGTGCGTACAGGTTAACACAACAACCGCGCTTTAAAGCCGCTTACGACTTTTTATTATTGCGCGTTGATGCGGGTGAAACTGAGCATAAAGAACTTGCACAGTGGTGGACTCAATACCTTAGCCAAGATATTAACGGTCAAAAAGACATGGTTAAAAACTTAGGTCATCAAGGTGGTCCAAAGCCGCGTAAACGCTCTCGCCGCCGCGCACCAAGAAAGCCAGCTGAGTAATAACATGAACTGTGTTTATTTAGGGTTAGGTGCTAACTTAAGTTCGCCTAAACAACAGCTTGATAACGCGATTGCGGCACTTAAAAAACTGCCGCATAGCGAGTTTGTAAGCGTGTCTCACTATTACGCAAGTAAACCCATGGGACCGCAAGACCAACCCGACTACATTAACGCAGTTGCATGTATTAATACCCATCTTGAACCAGAACAGCTACTTGATTTAACACAAAAAATTGAACTAGAGCACGGCCGTGTTAGAAAAGCCGAACGTTGGGGTCCTCGAACGCTAGACATAGATACCCTTTTATTTGGTAATAAAATTATTAATACTGCACGCTTAACTGTGCCCCATTATGGCTTGAACGAACGCGAGTTTGTGGTGTATCCACTGCTTGAACTTGCGCCAGAACTTATTTTACCCAGCGGCATTGCACTAAAAACCATTGCAACTAATTTACCGCTAAACGACTTACAACAATTACCTCTGTAATTAACCAAGGCTTGTGCCTGCGAGGAATATTATGTCTAAAATAACCGTTTCTACTTTAAATAAAATGAAAGCAGAAAATAACAAAATCACAGCATTAACTGCTTACGATGCAAGCTTTGCAAAGTTATTTCATGATAATGGCGTTAACGTTATTTTAGTCGGTGATTCATTAGGTATGGTGCTGCAAGGCGGTGATGATACGCTTGGCGTAACCAACCAAGATATTGCTTACCATACGCGCTGTGTGCGTGCAGGAAGCCGTGAATTATTTGTTATTGCTGACATGCCATTTATGACATATTCAAGCGTTAACGACACGTGTAAAAATGCCGCAGAACTTATGCGCGCTGGTGCAAACATGGTTAAACTTGAAGGTGGCGAATGGCTTTACGACAGTATTAAAGCGCTTACTCAACAAGGTATTCCTGTGTGTGGGCACTTAGGCCTTACCCCTCAATCTGTGCACGTATTTGGCGGCTTTAAAATCCAAGGCCGCGAAGAAGACAAAGCACAAAAAATGATTGATGATGCAAAAGCACTGGAAGCCGCTGGCGCACAATTATTAGTACTTGAGTGTATCCCGAGTGCATTGGCAAAACGTATTACTGATGCGCTTAGTATTCCAACCATTGGCATTGGTGCTGGTAATGTGACCGACGGTCAAATATTAGTAATGCACGACCTAGTGGGTATTTCGGCAGGTTATATTCCAAAATTTTCAAAAAACTTTTTATTAGAAACTGGCAACATGCCAGCGGCCGTTCAAAAATATTGTACCGATGTAAAAAGTGGCGCTTTTCCAAGTGCTGAACATGAGTTTAAATAATGCAGTCAATTACTGAAATTAAATCTTTACGTAGTCAAATTAAAGCATGGCGACAAGCGGGCTTGAGTGTTGCGTTTGTACCAACAATGGGCAATTTACACCGAGGACACTTTTCACTCGTTGAAAAAGCAAAAACTTTAGCTGATAAAGTGGTTGTTAGTATTTTTGTAAACCCAATGCAATTTGGCGCTAACGAAGATTTAGATAACTACCCACGTACATTATCAGAGGACAAACAAGGCCTAGCAGAGTTAGGCACTGATATTGTATTTACACCAAGTGTAAGCACAATTTATCCAAATGGGCTTGGTGAGCAAAGCTTTGTTGACGTACCTGGCGTGTCGCTTGGTTACTGTGGTGGTTCGCGCCCAGGGCACTTTAAAGGCGTTGCAACTGTTGTGACTAAGCTATTTAACCTAGTGCAACCTGACTACGCTTGCTTTGGTGAAAAAGACTTTCAGCAACTGCAAGTGATTAAAACGATGGCTCGCGACCTATCTATGCCTGTTGAAATTATTGGTGTACCCACCATGCGAGAAGTATCAGGGCTTGCTATGAGTTCACGAAATGGCTACTTATCAGCAGAGCAAAAAACAACAGCAACCGCTTTATTTAAAGCGCTAGGCCAGTGTGCAGAGCAGCTTAAGCTAGGTAATAAAGATTTCACTTCGCTTAAAACACATGCTAAGCAAAGCCTAGAGCAAGCAGGCTTAAAGCCAGACTATTTTGAGATAGCTCAACGAGATACCTTAAAAACTGCTACACTCGATGATAACCATTTTGTTATTTTAGCCGCCGCCTTTTTAGGCTCTGTGAGATTAATTGACAACATGCAGGTCGATATTTAATTTATTGAGCTTACTTTAAGGATTAAAAATGCATATATTAATAAAAACAAGCGTGGTTGCGCTCACTTTAGCTGTTTTAGCCGGTTGTCAAAACCATGTTGAAAATGCCGAGATGAACCAATGTGCTCAACAAAACTTTCGCTGCGAAAGCACCTGCGAGCAACAAACAACAGCTGAAGGGCTTAAGCAACAAATATGTTCTGCTAAATGTGTAGAAACATACAACCAATGTAAAGCACGTGCTGAAAAGTTAGGTGGTATTTAATTCCCTAAAATGTTTAATTTTAAGCAAAAAAAAACCGCTCAATGAGCGGTTTTTTTATTGCTTAGGTTTATTATTTTAAACCTAGCTTTTTAAGCTCTACTTCAACTAGCTTTGCAGAAAGAGGAACATAACCATCTTTTTCTACAATTTGTTGACCGTCTTTTGAAAGAATCATTTTTAAGAATTCAGCTTCCATCGGAGACAAGGCTTTATTTGGGTGCTTGTTAACGTACACGTATAAAAAGCGAGAAAGTGGGTATTTACCTTGCGCAACGTTATCAAGTGTTGCATCTACAAAGTTAGTGCCTTTTTTAGATAATGGAACAGTACGTACACCTGACGTTTTGTAACCAATACCTGAGTAGCCAATTGCGTTCAGTGAAGACGAAATTGATTGTACTACAGATGCAGAACCCGGCTGTTCATTTACGTTATTACGGAAGTCACCTTTACACAGTGCTTTTTTCTTAAAGTAACCGTAAGTACCTGATACAGAGTTACGTCCGTATAATTGAATGTCGCGTGCTGCCCAGCTACCTTCAAGGCCTACATCGCTCCAACGGTTAACTTGCTCTGACGCACCACACTTGCGAGTTGATGAGAAAATAGCGTCAACTTGGTCAATACGAAGACCTTCAATTGGGTTATCTTTGTGTACATAAACAGCAAGTGCATCAATAGCTACGCGAACTGCTGTTGGCTTGTAACCGTAACGTTTTTCAAACGCTTCGATTTCTTTTGATTTCATTGCGCGGCTCATTGGACCTAGGTTAGCAGTACCTTCGGTTAATGCTGGAGGCGCTGTAGAAGAACCTGCCGCTTGAATTTGAATGTTTACATTTGGGTAAATACGTTTGTACTCTTCAGCCCAAAACGTCATCATGTTAGCTAAAGTGTCAGAACCTACTGATGAAAAGTTGCCTGATACGCCGCTGATTTTTTGATACTCAGGAATGTCTTGATCTAAAGCCACTGCTTGAGCAGATACGAAAGTTGTAACAGCCACACCCATTGCGGCAACTAAATTTTTAAATTTCATGTGGGTTCTCCGATTTGTTCGTCCCATTTTCTAACTGCTGCCCACTCTAAAGTGAGTACATGACAATGATATGACTCTTAAATGACACTTTTATGACTTTGCCAAAACTTGTTGTTTATTTTGGGGTTCAACGACCTTATCTATTGAAAAACAAAAAGAAAAACAAGAACCCTTTCCAACTTCACTGGTGATATTTAATTTACTATCGTGGCGTGTTAACACATGTTTTGTAATTGCCAAGCCTAAACCAGACCCACCTGTGGTTCTGCTTCGTGCTTTATCCACACGATAAAACCGCTCAGTCAGTCGATTAATATGTTCTGCAGCAATGCCATCACCGTTATCAACAACAGTAAAACAAGCGGTATTATTTTTACGAAGCCAGCTAACCTGTATTTTTCCGCCGGGTTTAGTGTAATGAATAGCGTTAAAAACTAAATTAGAAAACGCACTACGCAGCTCATCTTCAGAGCCTTTTATGTCGAGTGTATTATCTATATCAAATAGTAATTCGTGGCCTTTGTCTTGATTAATAGACTGGGCTTCTGTTTGAATATAACCAAGTAACTGAGGTACATTAATTGCTTTATCGTTATCTTGTCGGCGCGAACCTTCTATTCGGGAAAGTGATAATAACTGGCTGACCAAACTGTCCATACGTTTACACTGCTCAAGCATGGTAGATTGTGCTTTATTCCACATTGCAGGAGGCGGTAAGTTGTCGCTGTCCATCATTTCAAGGTAACCTGTAACCACCGTAAGCGGCGTTCGCAGCTCATGCGATACATTGGCAACAAAGTCTTTGCGCATTTGTTCAAGCTGCTTTAAACGGGTTACGTCGCGCACCACAACCATTAACTGCGTCGTTGCATAGGGCATTACCCTAAACTCAAGCACTTGTTCAATAGCATGGCCATTATCAAGTTCTAGTGCTTCGTCAAAATCACCTTTGTGCATATATTTGGCAAATTTAGGTTCGCGTATCAAGTTATCTAAGCGCTGCCCATGATCGGTAGGCCACTGCAGCCCTAATACCTTAAGCGCCAGCTGATTACACCACACAATGCTTAAATCGGTTTGAAGCACAATAACAGCATCGGGTACTGCTTCGGCCCCATCACGAAAACGCCTAATTAAATCGGCCAATTCATTTCGTTTTTTACGGTTACGGTGTTGCAGGTGGTAAATGCCTTCAAACACTTGCTCCCATGCACCTTCGCCTTCAGGGGGGTTAAAACTGCGCTGATTTAAAAGCCAATCGCTTAAACGGTATAATTGATGATAATGCCAAACAAGAAGTGAAAAAGAGCCTAAAAATAAAAGCAAAAAAGGTGCGCCAACTAGCACACCAATTAATAGTAAGGGTAAAAAATAGATAAACAGACGTTTTATTAACGCCTGCTTATTAACAACTCGATACATACACTCACTTTACCTTAGAGTAGTTATACACGTATAAAACTAAGCTGGTGTTTAAGTAGGTTATAGTTTACTTGAAAAACGGTACCCTGCACCACGCACGGTCTGAACCAAACGATCGTGTCCTAACGGGCCAATTGCTTTGCGTAAACGGCGAATATGAACATCAACAGTACGGTCTTCCACATACACATTGGTTCCCCACACATGATCTAACAATTGTTCACGGCTGTAAACCCGTTCAGGGTGAGTCATGAAAAAGTGAAGGAGCCTAAACTCTGTAGGGCCCATATCAAGCTCATTTCCTTCAGAAGTAACACGATGAGAAATAGGATCTAAGCGTAAGCCATGCACTTCAATTGCTTCTTCTAAAGAGGTTGGCGACACACGACGAATAACCGCTTTAATACGCGCCATTAATTCTTTTGGCGAAAACGGTTTAGTTACGTAGTCGTCAGCGCCTACTTCTAAGCCGCGTACTTTGTCTTCTTCTTCACCGCGAGCTGTAAGCATAATAATAGGTATTTGGCGCGTGTGTTCGTTTTGCTTAAACTTTTTAGCAATTTGAATACCGCTTCCGCCAGGCAACATCCAATCAAGCAATACCATATCAGGGTAAGGCTCAACCATTGCAGCAATAGCAGAATCATAATCTTCAGCTTCAATTGCCTGAAATCCATTTTGCTCTAATACAAAAACAAGCATCTCTCTGATAGGCGCTTCGTCGTCTACGACTAGTACTTTACGTGACATTCCAATTTATCTCTTAAGCTATCGAATAAGTTTTCATTATTATGACTAAGTATTACATTTTTATGAAAGTGTAACGTGTAAATTAAAATCGGGGTAAAAAAAAGCCAAATTAATAATAAAAATCTCACTCCTGTCACAAATTTATATATTTTAAAAATTGAATAAAGACATTTTTAGTACTTACAAAAACTAAACTTTAAATATGATCGAATACTCAGATCATTGCTTTACTAAGTCTGCCTTTGTTTGTATTTACTTAGCTTTTAATAGATCTGGATTTTACTAAGCTTCACTTTAAAGATCAGATTTTTACCAAGGCGATCAATGTTGAGATCAATACTCTACCTACTCAAAAAGTTAAGCTGTTGATTGTTTGTACAAATAAAAAAAGATCTGATTATTTTTAATGCTAAATAAAGCTAAAAATTACGTTTACTTAGTAAAGTAATGATCCAATACAACCTGTGTTAGTAAATGAGTGATCCCAATTGATACCGTTGGTAATTGCATGATCTGCTATTGGCAGGCAATAAAAAAGCCAGTAATAATATTACTGGCCTTTACACATTGATCTGTTTAATCGATCGATTATTTAATCTGTGGTGCTAACTCGCCGCTTAAGTACTTAAGGTGCATGTCATCAAGAGAAATTGGTTTAATTTTACCAGCCTGTCCTGCCGTTCCAAACGAGTTGTAACGCGCAACACAAATCTCTGTCATCGCTTTTGTAGCTTCTGCTAGGTATTTACGTGGATCAAAGTTAGATGGATTAAGCGCCATATGACGACGAATAGCACCGGTAGACGCTAAACGTAAATCGGTATCAATATTTACTTTACGAACACCGTGCTTAATACCTTCAACAATTTGCTCAACTGGTACACCGTAGGTTTCAGGAATTTCGCCACCGTACTGGTTTATGATCTCTAGCCATTCTTGTGGTACCGACGACGATCCATGCATTACTAAATGCGTGTTAGGAATACGTGCGTGAATGGCTTTAATGCGATCAATTGCTAAAATATCATCTGTTGGTGGGCGCGTAAATTTGTAAGCCCCGTGCGATGTACCACATGCAATCGCAAGCGCATCAACATGGGTTTTATTTACAAAGTCAGCTGCTTCTTCAGGATCAGTTAGCATTTGATCAGTTGTTAATTTACCTTCTGCGCCTACACCGTCTTCTTCGCCCGCTTCACCCGTTTCAAGTGAACCTAATACACCTAGCTCGCCCTCAACCGATACACCGCACGCATGTGCCATAGCCACTGTTTCGCGAGTAACTTCAACGTTGTATTCATAACTTGAAGGCGTTTTACCATCGCTCATTAACGAGCCATCCATCATTACTGATGAAAAACCAAGTTGAATTGAACGCTGACAAACACCGGGCGAGGTGCCGTGATCTTGATGCATTACGACAGGGATATGTGGCCATTCTTCAACGGCAGCTAAAATCATATGGCGAATAAATGGAGCACCGGCGTAAGCACGAGCGCCTGCTGATCCTTGAACGATTACTGGGCTGTTTGTTTTGTCAGCCGCTTCCATTATTGCGCGCATTTGCTCTTGGTTATTCACGTTAAAAGCGGGTACGCCGTAACCATGCTCAGCTGCATGATCTAAAAGTTGTCGCATACTGATTAAAGCCATTGGGTATTCTCCAATTTATCGATAGCATTTCACTGCTATCTAGTTTGAACGGATATGTTAGTTTGGCGTTTAAATAACACCACGAAACCCACTGCTCTGCAGTTAAGCTTCGTACACATTAATTATTAAATTAGGGTGAGAGGTATTTAATAATTAATGATTAGTGAGGGTTTCCCCTCACTTTACACGGCTAAATAACTTTATTTAGCGCGTGACTCTAGCATTTCTACTGCTGGAAGTTTTTTGCCTTCTAAAAACTCTAAGAACGCACCACCACCGGTAGAAATGTAAGAAACTTTATCGGCTATGCCGTATTTATCAATTGCAGCTAAAGTATCACCGCCACCCGCAATTGAAAATGCGTTTGAATTAGCAATTGCTTGAGCAATAGCACGTGTGCCGTTGCCAAACTGATCAAACTCAAATACACCTACAGGACCATTCCATACTACCGTGCCTGCATTTGCAATAATTTTAGCAAGTTGGCTGGCGGTATCTGGGCCAATATCAAAAATCATATCGTCGCTAGTCACTTCGCTTACATCTTTAAGCGTAGCAACTGCTGACTCTGAAAATTCATTACCTACCACTACATCCGTAGGAACTGGAATTTCACCATCGTTTGCCTTCGCTGCTGCACATAAACGATTTGCTTCATCCATTAAATCAGCTTCAAAAAGTGATTTACCTACCGGATTGCCTGCAGCTGCAATAAACGTATTAGCAATACCGCCGCCAGTTACTAGCTGGTCAACAATTTTAGACAGTGAATCTAGTACAGTTAGTTTAGTCGAAACTTTTGAACCACCCACAATAGCCACTAATGGGCGAGCTGGATTATCAAGTGCTTTTCCTAATGCTTCAAGTTCAGCCGATAGTAATGGGCCTGCACAGGCAACATCAGCAAATAAACCAACACCATGAGTAGACGCTTGTGCGCGGTGAGCTGTACCAAAGGCATCCATTACGTATACATCACATAAAGCTGCAAGTTGTTTTGATAACGCTTCGTCGTTTTTCTTCTCGCCCTTATTAAAGCGCACGTTTTCAAATACAACCACTTCGTTATCAGCTACATCTACGCCATTTAAGTAGTCTTTTTCAAGACGCACTGTTTGCGCTAGCGCGTCGTTTAGGTAATCAGCTACAGGGGCGAGCGAATATTCTTCGTTGTATTCCCCTTCCGTAGGACGGCCAAGGTGTGACATAACCATTACTTTAGCGCCTTTCTCAAGGGCTAATTTAATAGTAGGTAGTGCAGCACGAATACGCGCATCTGACGTCACTTTACCTGCTTTAACTGGTACATTTAAATCTTCACGAATTAATACGCGTTTGCCGTTTAAATCTAAATCTGCCATTTTTATGACCGACATGAATATCTCCTTAGTTAACGATACTGAACCTGAAAAATACGTTTAAATTATTATAGTAATATAAAAAGTTACTGAGTTACTGCAACCATCGCACGCGCGGTATCGAGCATACGATTTGCAAATCCCCACTCATTATCACACCAAACAAGTAACTTTATCAGCCGTTTGTGACTAACTCGTGTCTGTGTGCCATCAATAATACAAGAATGTGGATCGTGATTAAAATCAACTGATACAAGCGGCTCTTCGGTGTAACTTAAAATACCTTCGAGTCTATCTTTTGCTTGTGCTTTAAGTGCATTATTAACGGCCTTTAAATCTACATCGGCATTAACCGTTACACTTAAATCCATGGCCGTTACATTAATTGTTGGAACGCGAACAGCTATGGCCTCAAAGCGACCTTCAAATTTAGGTAATATGCGGTCTATACCGCGGGCAAGTTTTGTATCTACCGGAATAATAGATTGACTCGCGGCGCGAGTACGGCGTAAATCATGATGGTACGCGTCAATCACTTGTTGATCGTTCATCGATGCATGAATAGTGGTAATAGCACCCGACTCAATACCAAAGGCATCATCTAATACTTTTATTACTGGCACTACACAGTTTGTGGTACACGAGCCGTTAGATACAATAGTATGCTCGCTTTTAAGCTCATCGTCGTTTATGCCATAGACAATAGTGGCATCTACGTCGTTATCAGCTGGATGCGAAAACAACACCTTTTTGGCGCCCGCTGTAATGTGTAACTGTGCATGCTCACGCGAATGATAAACACCAGTACATTCAAGTACTACATCTACATCAAGGGTTTGCCAAGGTAATTCTACTGGGTTTTCTTCACAAAAAAGTGCAATAGTATCGCCTGCAACACTAATGGTGTCTTCACCAAGTTTTACAGGAAAAGAAAAACGACCGTGGGATGTGTCGTATTTTAATAAATGAGCAATAGCTTCAGGGTCAGCCAGTTCGTTAATGGCAACAATTTTAATTTCGTCGCTCAAACCTGACTCGTACAACGCGCGGACAATATTTCGACCAATACGACCAAAACCATTAATTGCAAGTTTGATTGCCATGAAATATAAAATCCACTCTTTTAGCGTGCAGATAAAGGCTATGTGCCTTTTAGATGCCTGTATTGTAATCGACCTTGCGCCTGATTATAAGAGGGGGCGATTAGAAACTTTAAATTAACGTTGAAAATCCCCACATAGCATTAAAGTATACACGTTAAAATTTGCTTATAACCCGCTTCCATTGTGTGTGTTCGTACCAGAGGAAGTTCCTCCACCAAAGCTTTTAGGTATGCTTTTGGGCTTATCCTGTGAGCGATAAAACAACCACAAACCAACCGCAGCAAACAACGGAATTAACCAGACCAATATGACTTGCGCCACTTTTTGAAAAACCTCTAAATCATCGCGCTTTATTAAAAGAACGCTAACAATGAGATTCAGTAATGCAATGACACCAAACCCAATATAAAAATACTTTAATTCCATTTCTCTAATGCCTCATACCCTGATTATTATTTTATCTCTAAATCAAACACCACGTTTATAGATGATTCAAATGTTATAGAAATTTCTAAATAACGCCCCGCTGCAAAAGGAGACTCACTCATTTTCGAACCAGTCACATCAATGCGCTCAACATACATTGAATGATAGCCATAATTTGAGCGATTGTTATTAGAATTAATACTATAAATATTTCCAAGAGATGCACCAAATGAACTCGCTAGTACTTTACCTTTAACTTTCGCATTTTCTACTGCATTCTGCGTAGCCTGAGCTTCCAACTCTTTGGCTTTTGAAGACAGTAACTCTATATTAGTTACTTCATTTATTTTTACACTCAATGCAAAATCAACAATTTCATTCATCTTGTTAATATCATCAATAGTAACTTTGAGTGAACGCGAAGCAATGTAACCTACCCGTTTTTCTTCACCACTTTCTAAATATTGCATATCAGCAGTAGTTAATAAATTTGAGGCTGATACTGCCGACTCTTCGACCCCATATTTATCTAAACCGTTTAAAAATAAATTAACCCTAGCATCCACATCACGTTTTGCATCAAGTGATTCTTTTTTCATACTAACCACCTCAAATGAAATTTTGGCTAGATCTGGTTTAGCTAATACCTCACCCTTCCCCTGGACAGCAATATGTCTATTCGGCGGCAAACTTGAATTTGCAAACGTAACAAGTGGAAATAAGGCAATAAAAATAGCGATGATAAGTTTCATATTCGTTCCTTGTAAAAGTGAAATTATGACTTATATGCCTACACCTATAAGTAACATTTAATAATATTTCAGCTAAATATTTTATGCTTACGTGCCTGAGTATCCTCATTAAATTAGCTAATTTTTGGGTGATGTAGAGGCTACTATTTTGACTCTGAGCTAACCGTTTTTACTTTATTTTCATTAGGTATTAATGCTGAAATATTTTCTTGTGAAATAATAAGTAACTTATCTTGTTTATTATCATAAACAAATAAATTCCCCATTGTTGAGGCTACTATTTGAACATTTTGAAGTTGAGTTACTTTGCTCTTAGCAATTGGATAATTTAATGATAAGTGATAACTCATTGTTCTTTCATTTACTATGTCTTTACTGTGTGAATACGCCAACATAGTAGGGTATGTAGGTATTATAAGCGCTAAAAATAATACCGCTGTATAACTAGGTTTTAATAAATAGTACGGGTAACAAAAGCCATAATAAAGTTTTTTTAACACGGTTGTTTTACTAGGATCTGGCATGTGTCCTGAGCGCCAATTTAAATAAATAGCTGTTATAACGATGAGCGTAGTATAAATAGTAATAAGTAAAGGATTTGAAATCAGTGCCAGTAAAAAGTCACTTATTTCAATAAAGTTGAATACATCAACCGAAAAGTTATTAAGTAAAACGTAAAGATACACAACACCTGATAAACTACCTAATAAGTAAAGAATAGTAAGAAACACACCAAAATTGTTGTGAATGTACTTTTTAACTGCTTGAAGGTCATTGTTTAACTGGTTGTAATACTTACTGGCGGCTTCAATTACCATAATAAATCCTTTTAAAAAAATTGAGTTTAACAAAATTATACGTAAGTGAAATAGCTTTGTTAAACTAGTGCTCTTAACGTTAACTCTTTACCGGCGCCTATTTGATGGCATTGGGCCAATAACAGCTCAGCAGTGGCTTGTGCATCGGTAAGCGCATGATGGCAATGATAGCTTGGTAAATCGTAGCGATTACGGCATTCATTTAAGGTTAAATCATCTAATTTTATATCGCTTGCGTGTTGCAGTAAGCGCTTTTTTTCTATTTGTAGGGTATCGATGATCAGCTTAGGCCGCTGGGTGACCCCTGCATTTTTTAGTGCTAACTTTAAAAAGCCCCAGTCAAGCATGGCATTATGAAATACTAAAATGCAGTCACTAAAGTGAGCGCTTAAAGACATTAAAATACTCTGTAGGCTTTGCCCTTGTGCCACCGAGTCAGTACTAATACCATGAAAAACCGGGCTTTGTTCAAGGCTTTTTACGTCTTTATTAATAAAATGTTGCGACTCGCTCATTTTTATACATTGGTTATCAATTACAACCCATGCAACCGACACTATTTCGTGCTGTTTTGAGTCAAGCCCTGTGAGCTCTAAATCAATCACCAAATAGCGCTGCGAGAATGCATTTTTTGCTAGTAATTGACGGCGCTTTATATACCGCGTAAGTAACATTTTTACCATGAGAGCCTCACAAACTGCCCCGTGCAAATTTAAACGCGGCGCCTTGCTGCGCTTGTTTTACTAAATAAAACGCTTCTTTTAACTGATGGCGCTCTAGTGAATTTAATTTATTAGGGTTAATACAGTTGCTTGGTAACCCCTCTTCATTAATTTGTGTGCTTAAGCGCAGCTGAGTTAAAAAACGCCAACAGTCTTTTAAGTTGTAAATATCGTCTTTGTTGATGAGGTTATACTTTAATAATGCTTCTAGGCGCTCTTGGGTGTTAGCCCGTTTAATTCCCGCTTTTAATGCGTATAAGCGCACTATGTCGTTAATGATCACCACACCGCGTTTTTTCAAATCTATGTATTTGTGGTTGTTGTCATCTTTTTGCGTTTTAAACTTGTTAAATAAACCTATGGGTACGCTGTTATTATTTATGTCGGTAGCCATGGCTGCATAAAATAAATCGTTTCGCGATATGCGCACTAATTGTTCACAAAATGCGGTATATAACGAATTTGAACCTTCTATAAAGCGTAAATCAAAAAATATTTTACAATTAAGCATGGCTTCGGGGGTTGGGCTTTTTATCCATTTAAAAAAGCGTTCAGACCAATCGTTCACGCTCATGCGGCATAAGTCACTGCTTGCCATTATGTTACCAGGGCATCGCCTAATGCCGCATTCAACGAGTTGTTCGCAAACAAACTCTCCCATTTTTTTAAAGTAAGTATGCTGCTCTTGAGTTAAATCGTTGGGGAGTAATAGGCCGTTATCTTGATCTGAATGTAATGTTTGCTCTTCGCGTGCTTGTGAGCCAAAGCATATAAAACTAAAACTGGTTGGTGCTGCGCCGTGATCTTCTTGAAATAGTCTGATCAAACGCGATGTTAATGCATCGGTTAACCCGCTTAGTAATTTACCAATAAGTGAAATATCGTCAATATTATGAGAGAAGCTCTTTAGTAAATCGGGCACTTCTTTGGCGTAACGTTTTAAGTCGTTCACGTTATGCGCTTTATAAATGCGGCCAATGAGCTGCACAGGATCACTTTTTTGTTGGCGCAGTAAATCAGTACTGGTGAGCATACCTATCGGGTTATGGCTTTCATCAAGCACTGGCAAGTGGTGAATATTATATTTAAGCATTAAATGCAACGCAGAAAACACGCGGTTATTTTCAAATATAAATTTAGGGTTTGTGGTCATTATGCTGCTAACCGCTTCTTGCGGGTCTACCTCGTCGGCAAGCACCCTATTTCGCAGATCGCGGTCTGTTACCACGCCAACTAAATGGGCATGTTGAATAACCATAATTGACGACACACCGTGCTCTTTCATTTTTTTAGCGCTTTGTCGAATGCTGGCATCGGGTGAAAGCGTTATGGCTGTGCGGGTCATGAGTTCAGATATTCTGCGCTCTGACCAACTGTCGTTTTTACTTTTATAATGTGATGATAGTAATCTATTGGCGTGAGCTCTAACAAAATATTGCTCAAACGGTTTGTACTCTCGGCGTAAAAAATCAAAGTGTTCTTGGTTGAGCATATACACTATGCCCTCTTTTTGAACCGCCAATTTATTTTGAATTGCTTCGCCGGTTAAAAGCGAAGGAAAACCAAAATAATCACCTTGTGCCAGACGTGTTACTACATCACCTTTAGCATCAACTAGATCGTAAAGACCTGAGCGAATTAAAAAAAGCTTTGGATGTTCGCTCTGTAGCCACTGCGCCTGATTTTCTCGCGTTAAATAAATAACATCAAGATGGTTTACAAAGTAGTCGCAAGCACTGTTATCGAGCATGCTGAACGGCGCTTGAAGATAAACATATTGGGCTACTTCTTGTTGTTCTACACTCATTGTTACACTCACTAAAAAGTATACACAGCACCAATGTACTCATTATTTATACAAATAAAAAGCCCGACTAAGGTCGGGCTTTTGGTACTTTACATATAAGTTGGCTTAATGCGCGTGCGCTTCTGCCGACCCTTTAGGATTACGAATACCTTCTACCATTTCTTGTATTTCAACAGGTGTTGGTTGAGTAAATTTCAGTACTACGGCAGCAACAACAAAGTTAATTACCATACCGACTAAACCTATACCTTCAGGCGAAATACCTAAGAACCAGTTCTCTGGGCTGTTAAGCTCTGGGCTCACAAATTTAAAGAAGATGATATACGCTGCAGTAAAGCCAATACCGGTGATCATGCCTGCAATAGCACCTTCTCTGTTCATTGTTTTAGAGAATATTCCCATAATAATTGCAGGGAAGAAACTCGCCGCAGCTAAACCAAAGGCAAAGGCCACCACCGACGCTACAAAGCCAGGCGGGTTGATTCCAAAGTATGCAGATATAACAATGGCAATCATCGCGGCTAATCGAGCGGCCAGTAGCTCTTGTTTATCACTAATATCGGGTTTCAGAGTACGTTTGAGTAAATCGTGCGAAACAGAAGTCGAAATAACCAGTAGTAAACCCGCTGTTGTCGACAGTGCTGCAGCAATCCCCCCTGCGGCTACAAGTGCAACAACCCATGCAGGTAAATTAGCTATCTCAGGATTAGCCAATACCATAATATCGCGGTCTACTTTTACTTCATTTGCGCTATTTGGATCTTCTATTTTACCTGCTGTGTAGAACATTTTGCCGTCACCATTTTTATCATTAAAAGTGATTAGGCCTGTACGCTCCCAGTTTTTGATCCACGCTGGTGCTTCTGCGTACGCTGTGCCGCTGCCGTCTTTACCATTGATTGTATCGATCATGTTTACACGTGCAAACGAAGCAACTGCTGGTGCGGTAGTATAAACAATAGCAATAAATACCAACGTCCACGCTGCTGAAATACGCGTATCTTTTACACGCGGTACAGTGAAGAAGCGAACAATTACATGTGGTAAACCTGCAGTACCGACCATTAATGCACCTGTAATGGCAAATACATCTATCATGCTTTTAGAGCCTTCGGTGTATTGTGCAAAGCCCAGCTCTGCGCTTAACCCGTCAAGTTTATCAAGTACATACATACCTGAGCCGTCACTTAAAGTGGCACCAAAGCCTGTTTGTGGAAAGAAGTGACCCGTCATCATCATTGAGATAAAAATAGCCGGAACTAAGTATGCAAATACAAGTACACAATACTGCGCTACTTGTGTATAGGTAATGCCTTTCATGCCGCCAAGAACCGCATAGAAAAATACAATCACCATACCAATGTAAACACCGGTTTCAATTTCTACTTCTAAAAAGCGAGAAAACACAACGCCTACGCCGCGCATTTGCCCAGCAATATAAGTAAAACAAATAAATATGGCACATAAAATGGCCACTAAGCGCGCTGTGCGCGAGTAGTAACGGTCGCCAATAAAGTCAGGTACTGTGAACTTGCCGAATTTACGTAAGTAAGGCGCTAAACACATAGCGAGCAGTACGTAACCGCCAGTCCACCCCATTAAGTAAACGCCGCCATCATACCCTGCGAACGAAATAATACCCGCCATTGAAATAAACGACGCGGCGCTCATCCAGTCAGCTGCAGTTGCCATACCATTAGCTAGTGGAGGTACGCCGCCGCCTGCTACGTAAAATTCGTTTGTTGAACCCGCACGGGCCCAAATTGCAATGCCGATATAAAGCGCAAAGCTTAAACCAACAATTATAAATGTGAGTGTTTGAACATCCATTGCTTAGCTCCTATTCGTCTACGCCGTATTTTTTATCTAACGTATTCATTTTGAAAACGTACACAAAAATCAAAGCCACAAAGGTGTAAATCGCGCCTTGCTGGGAGAACCAGAAGCCAAGTTTAAACCCAAAAAAACGTACTTCATTCAGTACATCTACCAGTAATATGCCAAAGCCAAATGAGACCACAAACCACACTGCTAGTAATTTAAACAGTAGTGAAATGTTTTCAGCCCAATAAGCTTTTGCTTGTTCTTCGTCTTTAAAAGCCATTTTTATTTTCCCCTTTAAGCACCGCAGTATCGCGATGGGTGGTTTTTTATCTTCGCTAATCAATTTAGCAACGCAGCTCACATATTGAATTGAGACCATAGTCGTAACACCTGATTAACGTTTGCGTAAACTGCATTTAACCTACTTAATAGAAAATGTTATTTTTATTTAATATCAGCATGTTACGCTTTTTATACTTGCTATACTTATTGCTGATTTACCAATCAGCTCACAAATGCGACATTAGTCTAATACGGGGGCTCTTTACTTTTTATTGTTATTATTCAGTAAGATATATTTTCACTTTAATTTACTATTTAAAATCAACCCCCACACCTAAGCTCAGTTCTGGTATTGTGTAATAACCTCTTGGGTTGAGGGTCATTTAAAAATAATAAGGGTTAATAACACCATGACTGCCGTTCTGATTATTGTTGCATTAGGGTATATAGGGGTACTGTTTTGGCTAGCAAACTGGGGCGATAAAACAACGCCTTTGGCAAAGCGTATTAGTCATCATCCTTTTGTGTATTCGTTTGCAATTGGTATTTACTGTACCTCTTGGACCTATTACGGCTCGGTGGGAACCGCAGCCACCAGCAGCTGGAGCTATTTACCTATTTTATTGGGTCCGGCCTTATTGTTTTTTTTCGGGCAGGGGTTTTTACGCAAACTGGTTTTGGTTAGTAAAAAACAAAACATCACGACCATTGCCGACTTTATTTCCGCCCGTTATGGCAAACGCCAAACCACCGCCATTTTGGTGACTCTTATTGCGCTGCTAGCCACTATTCCTTACATTGCGTTGCAACTTAAAGCCCTAAGCACTAGCTTTTTGCTATTGCAAAATAGCAATAAAATATCGGGGGATATGCTGGCACTTTCTGCCACACTTATCATGGCATTATTTGCAATATTTTTTGGTACCCGCAAAGTCGATGTCACCGAGTATCGCTCTGGGTTAATGCTAGCTGTAGCATTCGAATCTTTAATCAAGCTTTTTGCATTAATGGCTGTGGCAGGCCTCGCTATTTATACATTATTCAACCTACCAGAAACCTCATCAGCTCAGTTAACCGAATCTGCTTGGGCACACTGGAGTAACTTTAATTTTTTTAGTTTTAATTTTATTGGTCAATCCCTTATGGCGGCCGCGGCAATTATTTGTTTACCCCGCCAGTTTCATGTAACCGTGGTCGACAACCAAAATAAGCGTCATTTAAATACCGCTCGTTGGGCGTTCCCCTTATATTTATTACTAACCGCAGCAATGATTTTACCTATAGCGACTGCCGCTATTCACCCAAATATTGGTATTGGTTATTCGCCAGACAGCTTTGTACTGGCACTGCCGCTAATTAACGACAACGCCTTTTTAACCACCTTTGTATTTATTGGTGGCCTATCGGCTGCAACTGCCATGATTGTGGTTGCAACACTGACTCTAAGTACCATGATCTCAAACGATGTAGTGCTGCCATTAATACTGCGTCGTAAGTTTAAACGTAACCTAATTACCACCAGCTATAAGGCACAAATTTTATTAGTAAGGCGCTTTACCATTGCCGGTATTTTAATATTGGCTTATTTTTATCAACAATGGTTTGGCCATAGCAGCGCACTGGCTAGTATGGGCTTAGTTGCCTTTTCGTTAGTGACTCAGTTATTGCCCTCTATTGTTGGTGGCTTATATTGGCGAAAAGGTCATGCCTATGGCGTTTATGCTGGTCTTTTAGCTGGTATAACCTGCTGGGTGCTGTTCTTAATGTTACCCATTTTAGATGCAGGTAATACCTTAAATAGCGAGTTACAACAAACACTCATCACTCGTGGAACACTCATCGCACTCTTTGCAAATATTGGTTGTTATATTAGTTTTTCTTTAGGAGCCGAAGAGCGCCTTATTGATAAAATTCAGGCCGCGGCGTTTGTAAATCCAAAAGATCAGGCTATTTTGTCTCGCCGTTTGAATAAAGATGTTAAAGCCACGGTTTACGACTTTAAAATATTGCTGCAAACCTTTTTAGGCATACAACGCAGTCAACAAGTACTGGCTCATTACGCACTTGCGCACCATTTAAACGACAATAACGCTCACCCAGAGCCCGAATTTATAGCCTATTGCGAACGCGCATTAACCGGTGTTTTAGGCGCGTCATCTGCACAGGCGCTCATTCATACGGTGTCATCGGGCAAGCGCATGGCATTTGAAGAAGTGGTTAACTTTTTTGATGAAACCACACAAGCCCTACAATTTAACCAAAACCTATTATTTACCTCTTTAGAAAACTTAAGCCATGGTATTTCGGTTGTTGATAAAAACTTAAAGCTAGTGGCATGGAACAAGCGCTACAGTGCCATGTTTAACTACCCTGAAGGTTTTTTAGAAGTTGGCCAACCCATAGAGGATATTATTAGATACAACGCTAAACGCGGTGAATGTGGGCCTGGCGAAATAGAACGCCAAATA
This sequence comes from Pseudoalteromonas sp. S554, assembly GCF_005930865.1. NCBI lineage: Bacteria > Pseudomonadati > Pseudomonadota > Gammaproteobacteria > Alteromonadales > Pseudoalteromonadaceae > Pseudoalteromonas > Pseudoalteromonas sp. S554. Next base: position 36,400 of record NZ_PNDV01000039.1, read on the forward strand.
GAAAAACGCGTGCAACATTTAAAAAATGGTAGCTCTCATCACTTTATACGCCACCGTCGTAATGGCCAAGTGTTTGAGATGATTGGTAATCCACTGCCTGATGGCGGCTTTGTAACGAGCTTTTCTGATATCACAACTCACATAAGCACCCAAAATGCGCTTGAAGAAGTGAACATGGATCTAGAAAACCGTATTGAGGCGCGAACCCAAGAAGTACAAACAATAAATAAAGACTTACAAGCGCAAATAGACAGCCGAGTACAAACGGAGGAAGCACTTACTTTAGCAAAACGAGAGGCCGAACAAGCAAACGACAGTAAAACGCGCTTTTTAGCACTCGCTAGCCACGATATTTTACAACCCCTCAATGCAGCGCGTTTATACCTAGCTGCCATTGATGAAAAACAACTTGATGCCACCAATGCAAATAACTTTAATAAGCTTGGTGACAGCCTAGATTCGACTGTTCACTTAATGTCAGCCCTACTTGAAATAGCTAAACTAGAGCAAGGCGCAATGACCCCCACACCGCGCCACTTTTACATTGAAGATATTTTAGCGCCGCTAAAAAGTGAGTACGCTATTTTATCAAGTGATAAGGGGCTAAAGCTCACCGTGCGTTCTGGTGGCCAAGTTGTGCATAGCGATATCACCTACCTGCGCCGAATTATTCAAAATTTAGTGTCTAATGCTGTTAAATATACCGATAAAGGACGCGTGTTAGTGGCATGTAGAAACCGAAAACATAGCCTGCGCATTGAAGTATGGGACACAGGCCCTGGTATTAGCGACGTTGAACAAGCCAAAATATTTAACGATTTTTATCGCGTCGAGTCTGGCGACAACAAAGGCGTAGGGCTGGGCCTTGGCGTGGTGAAGCGTATGGCAGATTTATTAAGTTTAGAGCTTGATGTGCACTCAGAACCCGGTAAAGGCAGCCGCTTTAGTATTGACGTACCCTATGGTGACGCTCAGTTTGTTCAGCAAAAAAGCGCAGCGAGTAACCTAATAGAAAACCGTACCGCAATAAACATTATTGCCGTAGATGACGATCCAGAAAACCTCGCAGCTATGGCAAGCTTACTTAAAAAGTGGCAAGCAAATTATACCCTGTTTGATAATGTCGAAAACGTCATGTCGCATGCTAAAGCGCATAGCGCACCGGATGTTATATTAATGGATTACCAGTTAGGCAATGAGTGCGATGGCATCACTTTAATTAAAACACTCAGAGAAATATGGCAAAGCGACATTCCGGCTATTTTAATTACCGCAGTACGCGACACCGAACTTAAACAAGAAACAAAAGCAGCTAATATTCACTACTTAAGTAAACCTATTAAGCCGGGTAAATTAAAAGCCCTGCTTAATCACAGCACTTAATTTGCAACTTAGTTAATCGCAAATAAAAAGCCCAGTACGTTTACTGGGCTTTGCTTAATAAAGTGTCTATATATTTTATATTGTTTTTGAGCGGCTTCTAAGCTTTTGAAATAACCAACTTAGCCCAACTAACGAAAGCCCTAAACCAATAAACGACAGGGCTTTTAACAGCCCCGTTAAATTAGCCATATCAATTAAAAACACTTTTACAATAACAGCCGCAAGTAATCCTAAGCCTATTTTTTGAATAAGTAACTGGTTTTTAAGGTGTCCGAATATAACCGTACCAGCGCCCAGTATTAGCCAAATAACAGAGTAGCTATACAACTCTTCGTTACTGGCCCCTTTTGATAGATAAATATAAGCCCCTTGCCAGTATTGACGAATAAAACTGTTAATGGCAATTAAGCCAAGTAAACCTGCAACACCAAGTACAAACGGCGCTATCTTAGCCTTTATAGGTTTAATAAGTGAGTATAACCAAACCGTTAAGCCGGCTGGTACTAACCAAAGTAAAAACAGCCAGTTAAGTACTGGGAGCTCACCAATATAAATAGAGGTTAATAACGGGTTATCGTCGAGTAGTGTTTTAAGTGACATAAAGCCAGCGCCGCCTGCTAATAAACTCCCTGCAATTTGATAAAGCTTAGCTAAGCTCCCCGCAATACGTGCACGATGCAAATAAACGCAGCCCAGCGCAAGCCAATTACAGGTAAGCAAAACTTGCTCATAAAAACTAAGCGCGTCAAATTGTGGGGAGTGCCCAACGAGCTGGTAACTGGTTTCGGTTGTAATGAACAACGCAAAGCAATGAAGCGCGGCCCCTTCTAACCACACTTTTAATTGCGATGTTTTATAGCATTTAGCTGTGGCAAAAAATAATGCGGTACACAGCGGATATACAATAATACTCCAGTGCAAGCCAAATAATGTAAGAGCGTCGTAACTTGGTGTCCAAGGCGCAAGCGTTAACCGAAGTAATAAAGCAGCCACTAGCGCTTTAATAGGCCAATGCGGCATAGGCACATTATAACGCTTTATGAGCACACTAATTAACAGTACTTGAATAGCTAATGCAATGGTTAAACCGCTGTCGCTTAGAAGCATTGTTATAGCTAAAGTAATATTCGCATTTGCGCCTACCCAGTAAGTAAAACGCTGAAACAACGTTGTATTATGCTGCGCACACTTAATTAAAATAGCCGCAACCACACATAATACAAAAGCCCAAAGTGGATAAGCGATGCTTAATGCATTGTTTGGAATTAGTACATACAAGGTACTTATCATGACAAAAACGCTAAATGCCGCAGTAATATGAAACGCTAATCGTTTTACCTGTTTTTTACCAAAATAAAGTCCGTACGCCATAAAGCCAAAACCAAGCAATAACCCTAAGCCGTATTCGCTTTTAAATATAAATAATCCATCATCAAAAAAAGCGGATAAAGAATTCATTTGCTCTGCGCTTATAATCATTAGCGTAGCAATAACGAGTGATAGCCCTTGCCATAGATCCCAGCGACTATTTTTAAGTGCTAAAAATAATAACAATCCAATACTTAATACACCGATAGTTTGCCATTCTAAATTGTAATAGCTTATCGACATGGTAAAAATTAGCGGAACTATAAAGGCAAGGAGTAAAAGGTGATCGGGGAATACTTTTATAAGGCGCTTTAAAGAGTGCGGACGATGTTCAATACTTTTTAATTTAAAACCCAAACGCGGCAAAGCAATCAGGCCAACAATACTCAGTAATGCAAAGGTTGCAAGTAACCAAGGTGTATTACTTTTTAGCTGCATTATTATAAAACCAACTAAATACCAACCAATATGCCCTGCCCACATTAAATACCAAAGCCAAGCTCGCTGCACTTTGTGTGCAACCAAGGATGCCGATAAACTAACAAAGCCAACATACATAAATAATGCAAATACGTTGCTACTGCCGGTATTAACCCAAATAGGCACGCTGTAAGCACCAATAATTCCTAACACCGCTAGCAATGGCCCAAGTGTTATTGCCATTATGCTCGCACTTATGGCAATAATAGCTAGCACAATAAAAGCAGTTGTAGGGCTAAGCATTTCATAGCTACTGTAAGCTAAAAGCGTTAATGCAAAACAAGTTATAAACCCGCCACTGGCAAGTGCTGCAGGTATGTAGTTATTAAAGCCTTCAAAAATAATACGTTTATAGTGTAAATAGCTTGCAGCTATGATCAAACCTACCCCAAATAAACCACCTAAGCTGAGCCTCATTATGGGTGATAAAAGCCCTGCTTCTAAGCTGTATTTAGCTAAAAATATGCCGCCAAAAGCAAGCGCTATTGCGCCAATCCAGGTCATCCAATTTTGTTCAAACCCGGTGCGTAGTTTTTCAAACACGGAGGCAATAAATAAAGGGATAGCGGGGTTCGCTTTTATTGATTTAACGTTAGGCGTTACAACCGTATTTACTGGCTCATTTTGCGCTGAATTACTTTTTGGTACTGAGCTGGGCTCTACTTCATAAGCAGTAGATTGTGCACTTAAAGGCGCAACGTGTTTTGAGGATGAAAAAATTTTTGTATCAGAATGATCAGCACTTGGGCTTGCCTGCAGCTTGACTACTTTAGCCCTTAAAATCGCGATTTCTTGCTTTAGGCCGTTTACTTGTATTAATGCAATTAATCCACACAAAGCACCGGTTGCAATAATCAGCATGACTATCACTATTAACCCAATAAAATCATCCATGGCACACTCTTATTATTTATTATGTCATGAGTGTACCTAATTATTACTAAGCCGTTAAATTTTGTTCAATAAAAAGCCTAAATACACTCTGTATTTAGGCTTTTAACTCTCATTTTATTATTCAACACTGTCTGTAATTGTGCGCTCTAAAGACATTTTATAACCCGTTGCTGTGGTTTCGTCATGCTCTAAAATTAATATGTAATTTCCCTCTTGAGTAAAATCCATATCACTTTGTTGAATAAGTACAATTTGCTGTCCGTTATCTTCATAAACTGCGTAAACTGTATAAATTTCGTTATCAACTACTTGCTCTTCTTGATCGTAGCGGTCTATGCCATCAACTACATTGCTGGTGTCGTCGACCGTTTCTCCATCAAGGGTAAAGTACACATCAATGTCGGTCACCGACTGCCCTGCGTAACTCTCAATAAGGTTAACAACCGATACGGTATGGCTATAACTGCTTGGTGTTAAATGCTCTTCTACACTCATCATTCGTAGGCCATTGTCGATATCGTTATAAAAAATGCCAACCGCGCTTTGTTCACGTTCAAGCGTCATTAAAAAGTTATCGGCTAGTTTATTACCTTGCTCATCAAACATCGCCACGCTGTAACTGTTTGGCGAAAGCTCTATGTAATCTGTATACGCATCGCTTGATACCGTATTTGTTGGGGTTTCTGTAGTACCACGCGTTACACTGAAGCTAACTGGTGAATAGTCATCAAGGGTATTAATAAAACGTAATTGCCCTAATGCAGATTGGTGTTTAAGTTCAGTAACATAGTTATTGTCGGTTACTACATCAAGCGTAATGCCGCTTAGCTCTGTGGCATAACTTGGGCGGATAATCGCTACGTAGCTTGCCTCATCATACAAATAAACCGATGACGACTCGTAAACTACATCACTACTGCCCGCGGGGGTAATAAAAATAGTGTAATATCCTTCATCTACACTTTGTAAGTCTAATTCACTTAAGTACTGCGCAGATGCAAACAATGTCGCGCTTTCAAATACGCCATCGTCTGTTGCAAGATAAATATCGTAGCTGGTGTCTTCACCCGTAATATTAAAAAAGCCAAGATTAAACTCACCCGTATCGCTACTAATAGGCACCGTTAACTCTGTAAAGGTGGGTTCAGCAAAATCACCACTCATGACAACTAATTGCGTTTTATCACCTTTAATTGAAATTTCTTGGTCGCTAATAGTAATGTAGCTATCGTTAGCGTCTAAATATTCAAAGCTAACATCAAATGTGCCAGTGCTGTAATTATGGCGGGTGGTGACTTCTGCAAAGTCGGCGCCTGAGCGCTCTGTTTCTTCAACAAACAAGCGCGTATAAGGGCTGTTGTATGAGCCATTATACATTTGAATATAACCTGTAGAGCTTGCGCTATCATCAGAGCCACAGCCAGATAAAACACCAAGTAAAGTAAGAGGTAAAGCAACTTTTAAAAGAGGGTTGGTCATCAAAGGGATTCCTTATTATTAATATCCCCTCTACGACCTTTACATTTTAATTTAATTTCATGCTTTACAAAGTATTACCTAAGCTGACACTTACTTACGAAAACGTAAAAAAGTGTAGTAAATGTGCAAACAATAAGGACCTGCTATTTACGGCTTTGTTGCGATTACGAATCGGTTGCGACCACTATTTTTAGCTTTGTATAAAGCTTGGTCTGCGCGTTTCATTACGCTGTCAAATGATTCATTTTTAAAACGTTTAGCTACCCCTATACTGGCACTAGTATAAAGCTCGTCGGTAACCTCAATAGTGCGAGCACTCGCTAACACCGACTCAGCAAACGCCTGCATTTGTTCTAAAGTGCAGTTTGGTAGGTAGCCTGCAAACTCCTCACCACCAATACGCGCAAAAATATTGCCGTCTTCAAACAGAGCGTCTATTTTACTAGCAAAAGCTTTAAGCACCTTGTCGCCCTTGTCGTGGCCGAAGGTATCGTTAATAGATTTAAAATGATCAATATCGATAATGATTACTGCATACGATTCGTCTGTCTCGTTTTCAACGTATTCGTAAAAACATCGGCGATTGTAAACTTGGGTAAGATCGTCAACTATAAATTCTTGGGCTAGTCTATTGTGCATTTTTTGCATAAATAACATAGTTTTAAATAAGCCATAAGCAGTAATAACAACCCCTACAGAAATACATAAGTCTTTTATGTACAACGTGACCCATTGTGGTTGAACAACAAGCTCGTCAAGCACATCGGCAGTCATTCCAACTATCCATAGCATTAATCCAATGGTGACATACTGGTATGCTTTTTTAGCTAATTTAGAACACTGCACAACCCAAAAAACCGTCATTATGACAATAAGATTTATGAACTCACTAGCAAAACCAGGTATGCTTTTTTTAGCACCTACCAGTGGGAAATAGGTGAAGTTGTAAATAGTGAAAACCACTATAAACACTAGCAGCGCAAACATAAGTAATTTGTTCAACCGCGTTATACGAGTAAAGCGGGTCAACTTAAGGCTGACAGTTTCAACATTCATCATATAAATAGATTACACTTGAGCTAATAAATCATCTTTAAGAATTATAACACAAGATAGAAATTTAGCCTTAAAGTAAGGTACTAATACCCCACCCCAGTAAAACTAAAATAGTTAAACTAATCATGGCTTTAACTTTATGTTTACTTATTATACGTTCAGCTTGGTTTCCTGCGTAATACACAACAATAGCAAGCCCAAAGTAACGAATTGAACGCGCAATTGCGCTGGCCAATAAAAATAACCCAAGAGAGTACTTGGTAGCGCCCGCAGCAAGCATCGCTATTTGAAATGGGATGGGTACTATTCCTAAAGTAATAACAAACCAAAAACCTTGGTTGTGCATTTTTTGTTTAACATTTTCGAACTGTTCTGGGCTTGAAAAAGCGCTGATCACCCAATCGCCAACAGCATCAAATAAATAATAACCAAGGGCATAGCCAAATAATGCCCCCACAACACAACCCAGCGTTGCCATTAGTGCAATCAGCCACAGCTTTTCTCGCTGTGCCTGCATAAGTGGCACCATTACAGCCTCAAGTGGAATGGGAACAATAGTCGACTCTAAAAACGACGCAATCGTAATGCCGCTGAGCATATGCTTTGACTCTATAAAATTACGTGTTTTTTGCTTTAGCTTTTTTTGTAAAGCCATAAGTCGCTCCTGCTTATTACCCATTGCCCTGTATTTACGTACTTATATTGACATAGTTAAGTTAATACAACCTGAAACACGCTTTAAAAAGCAATAAACAATCACTTAGCAATAGCGTTAACAAAATAGCAATATTTATAAGAATATTTTATTATGTGCCCATGCAGTTAAATACCTACCAAAGCAGTTAAAAATTTATGCAAAATGCGCGTTTTATCCCCTTTCGTAAGCAAGATATTATTGAAATGTGTAGCAATGAACTTGAGAGTAATACACAAAAAACCTCGTTTAAACAGTTTTGTGACCTACTTGCTAGCCTTATTCATTATGATTATCACGAAACGCTTGAGTCGCTAAAAAATAACTATGCGCCCTTTGATCCTAATAGCGATACACGCTCTTTAGCGCCTGTATCGAGCGATCAAAAAGCGCAGTGCCAACGCGCATTTGCCAAAGACTTTGCTAAGGTTTTAAATGCCGCTAATTTTGAAGTCATTACCAACGAAGATTTACAAGATGCTTTAAATGAGGAGTCATTATTTAAAGTACGTCTTGAGGTAGAGTTTGACGACTTTGAAGAAGTTGTTTTTTATCGCCGTGGCGAATCACAACTTACTGAAACAATAACCAGCTTTTGGGGCCTACGTAAAAAGCCGCTGCACTTTACCAATTACGACCGCGTTGCGGTGTTTATTCGTTTTAAAGATAAAGCCTACTTTGAGGCTAAGAATAAAGCGCCTTTAGGGTTTGAGCCAAGCTCGACCATAGTTAAGCTATTTCAAAATGTACCCAAAGCCGATCTTGAAATGCTATTTCCTAATAGCGAAGTACGCATGCGCCCTATTGATAAAGTGATTATTGGCTCATCGGCTTTAATTGGCGGTGCTGTTGTTTTAATTACAAAGCTTGGCGCATCAATTTTATTATTATTTGCTTTGTTTGCTTTTTGGGGTGGCTTTAGAAGTGAAGCCGTAGAAATGACCCAGCAACACTTTATTACCTTTGCTATTGGCATGGGAGTATTTGGCAGCTTTATTTTTAAAGAGTGGAGTAAATTTAAAAACCGTAAAATTAAATTTATGAAAGCCCTAAGCGATAACCTTTACTTTAAAAACCTCGATAACAACGCCGGTGTTTTTCATACTCTTATCGACGCCGCCGAAGAAGAAGACATAAAAGAAGCCCTGCTGGCCTATACATTTTTACTAAAATCAAAAAGTGGCCTAAGCGCACAAATGCTTGATGAGCAAATAGAGGTATGGTTTAAATCAAAGTATAAATGCGAACTCGACTTTGAAATTAGCGATGCGCTTGAAAAGCTCACTCGAATGCGTTTAGTAACCTGCACTAACAATGTGTATAGCGCAATAAATTTAGATCATGCCAAAACCATTTTGGATGAGCGCTGGGATAACCTGTTTCAATATAATTAAAATATTTAAAACGACTTATTTCTAAAATCAGTAGGTGATACACCCACTGATTTTTTAAACCGTTTTGAAAAATTAAATATATTAGGGTATCCCACATAAGCGGCAATATGGGCAACAGGCCAGCGAGTATTTAGTAACAAGTTTTTAGCCCGTTTAATTCGTAAATAAATCAGCTGCTGCATAGGACTTTTACCAAATTGCGCTTGGCATAACCTATGTAAATGCGGTGCTGAGTAATGTACTTGTTCGCACATGGCGTCGATTGTCCAATCAAACTGCAGGCGCTCTTCTACCTCTAAAAACAAACTAGTTAACCGGTTGTGCCCGCCTATTTGCGGCTCGCTTTGCAACGTAGTGTTTAAGTAGTGACTTAAAATAGGCATAACGCCTTCACGTAAAGTAGCGTTACTTTCGCTGTATAAAAACTCCATTGCAAAGTGCAGCGGCTGTAATTTTTGATCATAAAGTACCAGCGCCTCAACTAAGTTTAAGTGTTTCCAACGATTAGTATTTGCAAGGTTTAACCAAATAACATCCCAATGCGCAGCATCAATTTTAACTTCAAAGCCTTGCTTGGCAGGTAACACAATGAGCGTATTCGCTGTCAATGTATATTGGTTATGTTCTGTAACCAACTTTCCTTGACCTGATAACGTATAAAACAGTGTGTGCTCCAAAGGCGATGAGCGCGCAACACAATATCGCCCAGATAAGTTAGAGCACCCAGCTAGCGTAAGTTCCAAATCTGAGGCTTGTGCTAAAGCCGCTACGTCAATAAACCGCTCTATACAAGTAGGGCCAATATCGAGTACATCTAAAATGGTGTTGCGCATAATTTAAAATGATAGTTTTGGATAAATAAAAGAGAGCTTTAAGCATAACCGCAACACATTATTTTAGCTATATTTAAGCCACTATAATTGCCACACATGCAATAGGACACTAATGAACTCACTACAGCACATAATTAACCGCCGCGATTGGGAAAACCCTATTTCGATGCAAGTTAATCAAGTAAAAGCACACAGCCCACTTAATGGTTTTAAAAGCGTTGACCATGCCCGTACAAACACGCAATCACAAAAACAAAGTTTAAACGGCCAGTGGGATTTTAAATTATTTGATAAACCCGAAGCGGTTGATGAGTCACTGCTAAGCGAAACACTAGGTAACGACTGGCAAAGTATTCCTGTGCCTTCTAACTGGCAACTACACGGCTTTGATAAACCTATTTACTGCAACGTTAAATACCCATTTGCCGTAAACCCGCCATTTGTGCCAAGCGATAACCCAACAGGTTGCTACCGCACAGAGTTTACTATTACGGCGGAGCAATTAGCTCAGCGAAACCATATTATTTTTGAAGGCGTTAACTCGGCGTTTCACCTTTGGTGTAACGGACAATGGGTGGGCTACTCGCAAGATAGCCGCTTACCAAGCGAATTTGATTTAAGCAAGCTGTTAGTGGCTGGCACCAACCGCATTGCGGTTATGGTTATTCGCTGGAGCGATGGCAGTTACTTAGAAGATCAAGACATGTGGTGGCTAAGCGGTATATTCCGCGATGTTAATTTACTGACTAAACCGCAACACCAAATACGCGATGTATTTATAACCCCAGATTTAGACGCCTGCTACCGCGATGCCACTTTGCATATAAAAACCGCAATAGATGCGCCAAATAACTACCAAGTAGCAGTACAGGTTTTTGATGGCGAACAGGCACTGTGTGAGCCACACATACAAAGCACTAACAATAAACGCGTTGATGAAAAAGGCGGCTGGAGCGATGTCGTATTTCAAACAATTGATATACAAAACCCTAAAAAATGGACCGCCGAAACCCCAACCTTATACCGCTGTGTTGTAAGCCTGTTAGATGAGCAAGGCATTTCAGTAGACGTAGAAGCCTACAACATTGGCTTTAGAAAAGTAGAAATGCTCAACGGGCAGCTTTGCTTAAACGGCAAGCCGCTGCTTATTCGCGGTGTTAATCGCCACGAGCATCACCCAGAAAACGGCCACACGGTGAGCACTGCCGACATGATTGAAGATATTAAGCTGATGAAGCAAAATAACTTTAATGCAGTACGTACCGCTCACTACCCTAACCACCCTCGTTTTTACGAGCTGTGTGACGAGTTAGGTTTATACGTAGTAGATGAAGCCAATATAGAAACTCACGGCATGTTCCCAATGGGTAGGCTTGCAAGCGACCCGCAGTGGGCTGGCGCATTTATGTCGCGCTATACGCAAATGGTTGAGCGCGATAAAAACCACGCCTCTATTATTATTTGGTCATTGGGTAACGAATGCGGGCACGGTGCCAACCACGATGCGATGTACGGTTGGTCAAAAAGCTTTGATCCATCGCGCCCAGTGCAATACGAAGGTGGCGGCGCAAATACTACCGCTACCGACATTATTTGCCCTATGTACGCCCGTGTAGATACGCATCTTGCCGACGACGCCGTACCTAAATATTCAATTAAAAAGTGGTTGAGCCTACCGGGCGAAACGCGTCCACTTATTTTATGTGAATACGCTCATGCAATGGGTAACAGCCTAGGTAGCTTTGATGATTACTGGCAAGCATTTAGAGAATACCCGCGTTTGCAAGGCGGCTTTATTTGGGATTGGGTAGACCAAGGTTTATCTAAAACTGACGAGAACGGTAAGCACTACTGGGCTTACGGTGGCGATTTTGGTGATGAACTAAACGACCGCCAATTTTGTATTAACGGCTTATTATTCCCAGACCGTACACCGCATCCAAGCCTGTTTGAAGCTAAATACAGCCAGCAACATTTACAATTTACACTGCGTGAGCAAACTCAAAACCAATACACCGTTGATGTATTTAGCGATTATGTATTTAGGCACACCGATAACGAAAAACTGGTTTGGCAGTTAATAGAAAATGGCAAATGTGTAGAGCAAGGCGAGCAAGTGATTAATATTGCTCCGCAAAGCACGCAAACGCTAACTATTAATACAAAAACGGTGTTTAAAGCAGGTGCGCAATATCACCTTAATTTAGATGTAGCACTAATTAACGACTCAAGCTTTGCATGTGCCGATCATGTATTAAACACCGAGCAATTTAAGCTTATAAATTGCCAAAGTTTAAGCGCTGATGCATTTTCACCTGCTTTAGCAAACGCCTCAGCACATGGCACTGTAAATATTAGTGAAACCGACACACAGCTTAGTATTGAAGGCGGCACCTTTAAACTTGTGTTTAATAGGCAATCAGGCCTTGTTGAGCAATGGCTACACAATCAAACCCAAGTTATTAAAAGCCCATTGGTTGATAATTTTTACCGCGCCCCGCTTGATAACGACATAGGCGTAAGCGAAGTAGATAACCTAGATCCTAATGCATGGGAAGCGCGCTGGCTAAGAGCGGGTATTGGGCAGTGGCAGCGTACATGTCGCTCGTTTGAAGTAGTTCAATCAAAAGTAGATATACGTATTAAATGTGTATTTAGTTATGAATTTAATGACGCTGTACAAGCAAAAACAACTTGGCTTTATACACTTAATAATACAGGTGAAATTAGCTTAAATGTTGATGTACAACTAAACGATACTTTGCCACCCATGCCACGCATAGGACTAAGTACAACGCTTAATAAACAAAGCGATACACAAGTAAACTGGCTTGGTTTAGGCCCATTTGAAAACTACCCAGACCGCAAAGCGGCTGCGCGTTTAGGGTATTACAGCGCGCAACATAATGAGCTGCATACACCGTATATATTTCCAACCGATAACGGCGTGCGTAGTGATTGCCAATTACTTAGCATTAATAACTTAACCGTTACTGGTGCGTTTTTATTTGCAGCCAGTGAGTACTCACAAAGCATGTTAACGCAAGCAAAGCACACCAATGAGCTAGTAGCTGGTGATTGCTTACATGTACATATTGACCATCAACATATGGGGGTTGGCGGCGATGACTCGTGGAGCCCAAGTACCCATAAAGAGTATTTACTAGAGCAAAAACAGTACAGTTATTCACTTACCTTTTTTGCTAAAGACTAAAGATTTTTAGTATAAAAAAAGCCGCTAACATAAAAGTTAGCGGCTTTTAGTTTTATAATACTTATAAGTGCTTAAGCAACTGCTTGCTCTAAAATTTCGCGGCTTTCTTTTAGCGTAATTGCTTGGTTTTCACCAAGTGCTAGCATGCCATGCGCTTCAAGTTTACCAATAATATTGTCAATAGCGGCGGCTTTGTCATCGCCATGTTCAGTAAGCACAGTGGCTACATCTAAGCTGTGGTAAAACGCCTCAATTGCTTGAATTGTTTGCTCTGCTAAATCATCAGATTGCGCTAGGCCAAATACGTTTTTACCCATTTGCTCTAGCTTCGCTTTCTTAACGTCAAACTGGTTACGTAGTAAAGAAGGCTGAACAATAGCAAGTGAACGTGCATGGTCAACACCGTAAGCGGCTGTAAGCTCGTGCCCAATCATGTGTGTTGCCCAATCTTGTGAAACGCCTGAACCAATTAAACCATTAAGTGCTTGGTTTGCAGCCCACATTAAGTTTGCACGCCATGCATCGTCTTGGTTTTCAAAGTTATCGCCCAGCGTTTTAAGCGTTCTTAAAAGTGCCTCTGCATAACCTTCTTGTACTAACGCATTTTGTGGGAAAGTTAAGTATTGTTCACAGGTATGTACCCACGCATCAACTAACCCGTTTACAAGTTGGCGCTGCGGTAATGTTTTCATTACATCTGGGTCCATAATCGCAAATTTAGGCAGTACTTCAGGTGATGCAAACGGTAGTTTTTGTTGTGTCGCTTCTTTACTAACAACCGAGTTCTGATTTGATTCAGAGCCCGTTGCAGGTAACGTAAGTACAGCCCCCAGAGGTAAAGCTTTTGTGATTTTGTATTTACCCGTTAATATATCCCAGCCTTCACCGTCGTATAATGCGGCCGCTGCAACATATTTAACGCCATCAATTACAGAGCCGCCGCCTACACCTAATACAAAGTCGACATCTTGTTCTTTACAAATATTTACAGCTTGATCTAGTACCTCAACAGTTGGATTTGCACCAACACCCGAAAACTCGACCCAATCAAAACCTTCAAGTGCGGCAACAACTTGGTCGTACACGCCATTTTTTTTAATAGAACCACCGCCGTAAACGACTAATACTTTTTGATCTTTTGCGATCAAATCAGTTAGTGATGCAATTTGCTGTTGGCCGAACTGAATAAGTGTTGGATTTACGTAGCTAAATTTCATTATTTTGCTCCTAGGTGACGGTTAAATACTAAGTAGAGTACTTAGTTACTCACTAAACTAAATCTCAATGAGTGCATATTAGTGGCAAAACAAACATTAAAAAAGCCTAATAAATGCCTAAAGCTTGCCTAATACTGCCAACATTGTTATTTTACGCAAAATTTTTACGACACAAGGTTTTTTAATGCCCACTATAGCCAGTATGTTGCAGCAATACGCCGAACAAAATGATTTGCTCAACTTTGAAGGCGTAACGAAAACGATTATTCCCGGTGTTTATTTTCATCGTGCGAGTAAAAGCTCACCTCGTCAGCCACTCATTTATAACTCTGGTATTATTTTAGTTGGTCAAGGGCATAAAATTATTCATTTTCCTGATCATCAAATAAAATATGGTGCAGGCGACTACCTTGTTTTGGGTGTCCCCGTCCCCCTTGAGTGCGAAGCCTTTACTGATAATGGCCTACCGGTAATGGGCGTAGTAATTGATATAAACCCAGTAACATTGCATAAGTTAGTAAACCAAATGGGCGAATATACCCCGTTTACTTCTGGACAAATGAGCGGTGTACAATCAGCAAAAATAGATGGTGCTATGGAGCAAGTAACTCATCGTTTATTAAGCGCACTTAATAACCCTTTAGAGGCCGAAATTTTTGGGCAAGACATAATAAAAGAGCTGGTATACCGTGTACTTTGTGGCCCTCAGGGTCATACCTTAATTGGCCTTGCTATGCACGATGGGCACTACGCCCGAATAGCACGAACGCTTTCTACTATGCATAAAAGCTATGCAGATCAAATTACGGTTGAAGGCTTGGCTGAAGAGGTAAATATGAGTGTGTCGTCGTTTCATCGTGCCTTTAAACAAGTGACCTTTGAATCGCCATTACAATACTTAAAAAAGGTACGCTTAGCAAAAGCAAAAGAACTCATTACAAATAACGGTAGTAAAGCAAATGAGGCCGCATTAAAGGTAGGTTACACCAGCCCCTCGCAGTTTAGCCGTGAGTTTAAGCGCCACTTTAATAAAACGCCAAGCGAGGTCGTACCTCAATTAAATAGCTAAATGAGTGGGCTATGCTAGTATAAAATTATGTAGTATTTTTATCTTGCGCCTATGGCTTACAAAAAGTTTAATGCACTTTTCCTACCTAACACTCTTAAAACGCAACTAAAAAGGTATTTGCTGTTAGGTGTTTTTTTTTTTTTTT
>NZ_PNDV01000004.1:0-23257 GCF_005930865.1 Pseudoalteromonas sp. S554
GGTTTGCCTTTCCTAATTAATTGAGTCGTGCTTGTTGCCGACAACTGAACTTTAGAGTAAAAGCTCAAACCTCACAAACGATAAAAACAAACTCAATAAGTGAATAAAATTAACCTATAGACTTTAGTCTAATGGCTTGCACTTTTATGTTTGCTCATTAATTAAAAATGTGTTGAATCTAACTAAAAAATAAACAGATAGTTACAACAAATTAGTCGCTAATTAACAAATAATCATGTACCTTTTTCTGTAATAAAAATTAACAAGGAATGTCATGATAAAAAACAAAAATATTTTTTTTGCAAGCACATTATGTATATTAAGCGCGTGTGGTGGTTCAGAAAACGAAGGGCAAGTAATTAGTTCTGATCCGCTTGTATGTGAATCTCAAACTGCACAAAACGAAGCTTTGTGGGATTACCTTCAAGCAGATTACCTCTGGAACGATCAGTTAAATACCTCAACCAATCCATCAACATTTGAATCATTAAACGATTTATTGACCGAAGTTCGCTCGCAAGTAGAACTAGATGAATACAGCTATGCAGTTACTGCGCAGGAATATGAAGACCAATATATTAATGCGAGTTACTTTGGTTATGGTCTATCAAATAAAGTTATGGCTAACGGTTTACTTGTAAGATATGTTTTTGATGATGGTAATGCTGCTGCTATGGGTTTAACAAGAGGCTCATTAATCACCACTATGAATGGCATCAATATTGAAGAGGCAATAGCTAACAACACTTTTGATTACGATGCTGTATTAGGCCCAAATGAAGAAGGCTACACAGTCGATGTAACCTGGTTAGATCTAAACGGTGAGGAACAAACAGGTACCATGTCTCGCTCAACCGTTAACAGCAACACAATACTAGATACACGCATTTTAGAAACCACTAAAGGTAAAGTTGGCTACCTAGTATTCAATAGTTTTGTAGAACGCAGTGCACAAGACCTAGATGGGACATTTTCATTATTCGAACAGGAAAACATAACCGAGCTTGTACTTGATTTACGTTACAACGGCGGTGGTTACATAAATATAGCAAAACAACTAGCAAGCCAAATAGCCGCAGAGCAAGTTTTAGGTAAACCTATGTTTAGCTATGAGTACAATAAAAATCGTAGCGCTAATAGCGTAAACTTTGAATTAAGCAATAACAAACCACGCCTAAACTTACCTCGCGTTGTGGTATTAACCACTGAGCAAACAGCATCGTCTAGCGAACTAGTAATTAATGCACTAAAGCCTCACATAGACGTTCAGGTTGTAGGGACTAGCACTAGAGGTAAACCCGTCGGCATGGATATAAATAAGCTATGCGACCATGTAGTATTCGCTATCAACTTTAAAATGGTGAATTCTGAGGGGTATGGCGACTACTTTAACGGTTTACCTGCAGATTGTTACGCCGAAGACACCATTAACGTAGATTGGGGTGATACAAAAGACCCTCTTTTAAACGAAGCGATCTACCTATTAACAAATAATAGCTGTTCAACATCTCAATCAGCTCAATTACCGAAACAAAAATCCTTTAAAAATAATTTTGGCTTATTTGACAAAAACACAATCTAAGTGCCTTAAATAAACACAAAAAAGCCCCAGCAGGTTAAACCTAGCTGGGGCTTTTTTTAAAATATGCTTGCTAAAAGCTTATAAAGAAAGCTCTTCTTTAGCGCGATTTAAGTTGTGCGATACCATAGTGCTGTTAGACATTTGGTTAGCTTCGTACAAATCGGCTAATGCAGCTGTTTCGTTATTCGATTTCAAACGCGCTACACCACGGTTACTTAGTGCGTATGAAGTAAGCTGGCGTACTTTAAAACGTGGTGCGTCAGCATCCTTTAAAAGCGCAATTGCTTTAGTACAAACTTCTTCAGCTTGTGCATAGTTTTTTGACTTAACATTAAGTGCACAGCTGTTAAAAGATTGCTCAAGTGGCTGTGGCGCTGTTGCAGTTTCGATAACCATTAATTTGTAATCACTTTGATCAGCCATTGCAGCAGCTGAACAAGTAAGTAAAGAGCTAAGAGCGATAGTTTTGATAAAAGTTTTCATGGTCATAATCCTGTTTGGTTAAGTCGTGCTTGTTGCCGACAACTGAACTTTATAGAATTCCCATCAAACCGACAAACGATAAAAACAAACCTAGTAAGTGAAGAAATCTAACCTATAGACTTTAGTCTAATGCCGACCATTAATTTCGAAAATTGATACTTATCAAAACAACCAAAAATTTAAACTTATTGAGTGCGTTCAAGTAACTTAACTATCTGGGTTACAACCATTTTTGGCTCATCATTTTGTGGATAGTGATAGCTTTTATTTGTAATTACTATTTCACCTTGAGGAAATGCATTAGCCCACTTTGAATGTAAGTCACCCCACATTTCACGCGCTTGGTCGGTAAAAAATAATACAGGTGGCTTTTTATACTTTTTAACGGAGGCGATAACAGTCAAGGGTATATCAGCAATTTGAGGGTAATCAGGTAGTGGGCGTTTTGCCCAAAAATCTAAATACTGATTCGACATACCATTTTTCATATCATCCAGCTTTATTGCAGCAATTTCTTTTTCTGCGCGTGGCAAATCAATTGCGCGCATAATATCTACATCGTGCTCTGATGCAGGCTCAATTAACATTAACGCTTTAATCTGATTCGGGTATGTTGCAGCAAATACACGCGCAATATAAGCACCATAAGAATGGGCAACGTATACAACAGGCTCTTCTATTTTCAGTGTTTTGAGTAATAATACAACCTCAGCAGCGTATTCTTCTGAGCTATAGTTTTTCTTTATTTGTGCAGAGCCACCATTACCAATACGAGAATACCGTATAACTTTTGCGTGCTTGGTAAGTGATTCAAAAATCGGATCCCAATCACTTAAACCAGCAGAGCCACCCGCTTCAAGTAAAATGGTATGTTTACCATCACCTGCTAATTCGTATTCAACGTCAAAACCATTTACTTGAACCTTAGCCGTACTGGCTATTACAACGTGTGGAATGAAAAGCGAATAAAAAATGATTGCGGTAAAGAGTATTCTCATCATATTTTTTACTTAAGTTAACTTAAAAAATACCATATGCGATATTAAATATGACTTCCAGCGGTAATAGTTAAAATTTCTAAAGTTTAAATTAAGGTACCTATAAACTCCCTCGCCCATATGCCATAATCTAAATAATTCATTATTTTAGTAACTTGGCGCATATTTAGGCGTTTTTAAGTTAACTACTCAGGGTTTACTATGGCATATCAAGAGCAAAATCAAGCAACAATCTATTGGCACGATTATGAAACTTGGGGGGCGAGCCCTCAAAAGGATAAGCCGAGCCAATTTGCAGGTATTCGTACCGATCTTGATTTAAACATTATTGGCGAGCCGCTTATTGAATATTGTAAGCCGCAAGCGGATTACTTGCCCCACCCTGAGGCATGTTTAATTACCGGTATAACGCCACAAGTGGCAATGAAAAAAGGCTTGGTTGAGGCTGAGTTTATAGCAAAAATTCATGCCGAATTTAGTTCGCCAAACACCTGTGTGGCTGGTTATAACAGTATTCGCTTTGATGACGAAGTTAGCCGTTATAGCTTTTATCGTAACTTTTACGACCCGTACGAGCGTGAATATAAAAACAATAATAGCCGCTGGGATATTATTGATTTGGTCCGTGCGTGTTATGCGCTTCGCCCTGAAGGTATTGAATGGCCGTTAAAAGAAGACGGTAGCCCAAGTTTCAAGTTAGAACATTTAACAGTAGCTAATGGTATTGAACACGCCGCTGCGCACGATGCGCTAAGCGATGTAACTGCCACTATTGCACTGGCTAAGCTAATAAAAGAAAAACAACCTAAGCTATATAACTTCTTTTTTGGGCTGCGGAATAAAAAAACGCTTGGCGAGTTAGTTGATGTATTTAACATGACGCCGCTGGTGCATACATCATCGCGTATTCCTGCAACGCAGGGGTGTACAACGTGGGTGGCGCCTATGAGCTTTCATCCAGTAAATAAAAACGCGGTTATTTGTTTTGATTTAACCCAAAGCCCGCAAGTTTTACTTGATTTAAATGTAGAAGAATTACGTAAACGTTTATACACCAAACGCGTAGATTTAGCCGAGGGCGATTTACCTGTTGGCTTAAAACTGGTGCATTTAAACAAGTGCCCTATTTTAGCGCCTGCAAAAACATTATTGCCTGAAAACGCAGCCCGTTTAGGAATTGACCGCGAGCAGTGCCTCGCTAATTTAGCTATTTTAAAAGCTAATACCGAGCTTCGCGATAAAGTCACTGAGGTGTTTAACGAACAAGGCGATTACAGCGCAACCACTAACGTTGATTACTTACTTTACGATGGCTTTACAAGCCACGCCGACAAAGCTAAATTTGCGATTATTCGCGATGCTAAGCCAGATGAACTAGCGGGCTTAAACTTAGATTTTGAAGATAAAAAGTTCAATACATTACTGTTTAGATACCGCGCACGCAATTGGCCTGAAACGCTCAACCAGCAAGAACTTGATCAATGGCGCCAGTATTGTCAAAACAAATTAATGCACGGGGAAGATCAACCATCAATCAGCGCACAAGATTTTATGATCACCCTTGAAAACTTGGCACATGAGCACGACGACAGTGAAAAAAACCTGACTATTTTAAAAGCGCTTTATAACTACGCGCAAAGCATGTAATTTGCTTTAAGCGTATTGGTCAGCGCATATAAAAACGCGACGCTTTAATTACTAAAGCGTCGCGTTTTTATTTAAATTATTATGGGCTTCGCCCATCACGCAAGCAAGCTTCGCGTCTACAAAACAAGCAATAATTTTTATTTAGCCCTTAGCCGTCGAGCTTACTAACGCGAAAGCGTAGCTTTTAAAATAAAAAACTTTTGCACAAAGAGAACAAATGAGAAGTAAATGAGAAAACATACAGACCAACAACAACCTTTTTAGCACTATCACTGCCTCTAAAAGCGCAGCGCCTCTTATCCTCTTTGTGAATAAGTCACATTATGGGCTTTGCACATCACGCAGGCAAGCTTCGCGTCTACAAGTTAAACGCGAAACCTGTTTAATTTAAAACACATACATAGTTATTTTTTATGCAGCGCTTCTATTCGTGCAAGTAGGCTTGAAGTGTCGTATCGGCCGCCGCCAAGTGCTTGTACATCAGCGTAGTATTGGTCGACCGTTGCAGTCATTGGCAACGTCGCACCATTGTTTTTAGCTTCATCAAGCGCAATGCCTAAATCTTTGCGCATCCAATCTACGGCAAAACCAAACTCGTACTCACCTGCCCACATTGTTTTGTAGCGGTTTTCCATTTGCCACGAACCTGCAGCGCCTTTTGATATGGTTTCAATTACTTTTTCACCGTCAAGGCCTGCTTGCTTAGCAAAATGTAATCCCTCGGCTAAACCCTGTACAACACCGGCAATACAAATTTGATTAACCATTTTACAAAGCTGGCCCGAGCCTACGCCGCCTAACAATTGGCTAAAACGGCTAAACGCCGCCATTACAGGCTGTACTTTTGCAAATACGGCTTCATTGCCACCAGCCATTACCGTTAAAACGCCATTTTCTGCACCGGCTTGTCCGCCGGACACTGGCGCATCGATAAAGTCAATATTTTGCAGCGCCGCTTTTGCAGCTACTTCTCGGGCAACTTCTGCAGAGGTTGTTGTGTGATCAACTAATATGGTGTGCGGTAACATACCCGCCAAAACGCCATTATCACCATAAACTACAGAACGTAAATCGTCGTCGTTACCCACACACATAAACACAATATCAGCGCCTTGAGCAGCTTCGCGTGGGGTATCTGCAACGCTTCCTTTGTATTGTTCAGACCAACTTTGCGCCTTTGATTGCGTACGATTAAATACACATACGCTATGACCTTTATTGGCTAAATGCCCCGCCATTGGGTAACCCATTACGCCTAAACCTATAAATGCGACTTTCATTGACATAAAAATGACCTATTTAACTGCTAACTTAGAAACTAGGTCCCGATTATGTCAACCGGCCAACAAAAAAGCGAATGAAAGTCTTTGTAAAATTTCCACCAATTGGAAATTAAGTAGGTAACCAATGGATAGTATTTATCAGTTTAATGCACCACTTTATAACAGTGAGAATTTTTCTTTAAGCGAGTTAAAAGGCAAAACCGTACTCATTGTCAATACAGCCAGTAAATGTAGTTTTTCAATGCAATTAAATGCTCTCGAAAAGCTATACCAAGAGTACAAGGATCGTGGCTTTACGGTACTTGCATTCCCATGTAACCAATTTGGACAAAACGAGCCACTTGATAATTTAGCTATCAGAGATTTTTACCAAATGCAGTTTGGTGTTTCGTTTAAAGTATTTGGTAAAGTTATGGTAAATGGCCCAGACGCTCACCCTTTATTTAGCTATTTAAAATGCCATACCCGCGGTATTTCACAAAACCGTGCAGTGAAATGGAATTTCACAAAGTTTTTAATTAACTCGCAGGGGCAATTAGTCGCACGCTATGCACCGCGTACTAAACCTGAAACACTTAAACAGGTTATCGAAACACACCTACAGAAAGCCGTTGAACCAAGTGACATAAAAGCAACACCCATTATGTCTGCTTTAAATAGGCGCACAGCGCTGTAAATAAAAAGTAATCGCTACTTGAGCACATGGCAGTAACGTAGTTTAATTTAAACAGGTTTACTATTTTAAACGCACCAAATTGTTGGAGCCATACCATGAACATTGCTTTTTTTAGCGCGCAAAAGTACGAAAAACCTTTTTTTGAACACAGTATTGCAACTCATAATAGCTTAGCAATAACCTATTTTGAGCAATCGCTTAACGAGCAAACAGCGGTGTTAGCAAGCAATTACAATGCAGTGTGTGTATTTGTAAACGATACAGTTAATGCCCAAGTTATAAGGCTATTAGCAGCTCAAGGTGTAAACACTATATTACTGCGCTGTGCCGGTTTTAATAATGTTGATTTAGATGCGGCAAAAGCACATAACATTCATGTTTTGCGTGTACCAGCATATAGCCCCGAAGCCGTTGCTGAGCACTGTATTGCGCTTATGCTTACACTGAGCCGAAAAACACATAAAGCCTACAACCGCGTGCGCGAAGACAACTTTGATCTAAATGGGTTACTTGGCTTTAACTTGCACAACAAAACAGTGGGCATTATTGGGTGCGGAAAAATTGGCTTAGCACTGTGTAATATACTCAATGGATTTGGCGCAAACGTTTTAGTGTGCGACCCAAATGCAATACCGGGTAACTACTCCATTACCGACCTAAACACGTTACTTACCCAAAGCGATATTATTTCGCTGCATTGCCCACTAAACGAGCAAACCCATCATTTAATCGATGAACATGCTTTTGCTAAAATGAAACCCGGCGTTATGCTTATCAACACCTCACGTGGTGCATTACTCGACAGCAAA
Source organism: Pseudoalteromonas sp. S554 (assembly GCF_005930865.1). NCBI lineage: Bacteria > Pseudomonadati > Pseudomonadota > Gammaproteobacteria > Alteromonadales > Pseudoalteromonadaceae > Pseudoalteromonas > Pseudoalteromonas sp. S554. The sequence continues at coordinate 7,479 of NZ_PNDV01000004.1, forward strand.
GCCTGCATACAAGCACTTAAAACACAAAAACTAGGTTACTTAGGACTTGATGTATACGAGCAAGAATCCGAACTTTTTTTTAAAAACCACAGCGACGAAATAAACCAAGACGATATATTTTCCCGTTTAGTTGGTTTTAAAAATGTCCTGATCACCGGGCATCAAGGCTTTTTTACTCAAGAAGCGCTCACCGAAATAGCAAACACCACCATTACAAATGCTCTTGAGGTTGAACAGAGTAAACCGCTTACTAACTCCGTTTTTAAAAATTAACATTTATAGCCATTTACACTTGCCAAAATATGCATTGCAGTGGTATCAATTAGTTATATTTAATGGCTTTTTTAGCAGGTGTATAAATGGAAAAAACAGCGTTATTCATAGATGCAGAAAATATAAGCCATAAATATATAGAGCAAATAATGGCTAAGTTTGAACATATTGAGGTTAAAAAAGCATATGGCAACTTTGGGGCTGTACAGCTAAAACCTTGGGTTAATATATGTTCGCGCTTTGCTATAGAAATGGTGTACCAAGAAAAACTTGTAAAATCGAAAAGTAATGCTGCCGATATTGCGTTAACTGTCGGGGTTATGGAGTCATTGTATGTCTCGCCGATTGACACTTTTGCAATAGCGTCATCTGATTCTGACTTTGCGGCGCTAGTACACTTTTTAAGACGAAATGGTAAAAAAGTAATAGGGTTTGGTAATAATACAGCGAGCGCTAAACACTATTTTGATGATTTTTATATTTTAGGTAAACAAAGCACCATACCCAAAGTAAAAAATAAAAGTATTGCCTCTGTTGATACCTACCATTTAGCACTGGTGAAAGAAGCCGTTGAGAACACACAACATGCAAAAACTGGACTCTCTGAAACAGTGGATGTTGGTACCTATCTTCATCGAATATTCAACATTACAAAAAAGCAGCTAGGCGTAAGTAAGCTATATCAATATTTTAAATATCACGATCAGCATTTTAAAATGCAAAAAGCCCCCGACGGAGGCTTTTTAGTCTCGTTGCATTAAGTTATTAACCAAACGCGACGTTTGCAAACACCAAGGTCATTAATATTGGGCATACAAAACGAATATACTGGGCAAACCAAAAATGCGCGCCGGTGCTAGCTTGGTGTAACTTATTACCTCGTTTGAACATCCAGCCAACCGTTATAAAATAAAATAACCCCATTAACGGGAGTTGGTACTGAGTAAACACCATAATAACTAAACCAAATAACCAATCGAAGTTTACTATAATTGCACTCGCACATATTAAAACCACTAAGCTTACCAACCATGTGGCTTTAGTTCGGTTTACATTGTGGTTTTCAACTAAAAACGCAACCGGAATTTCAGTAGACGAAATAGTCGAGGTCACAGACGCTATCGACATCAAAACAAAAAACAATAAACCAACCAGCAACCCTATTTCTCCCATGGTATTGAATAGCTCAGGTAAAATGGCAAATATAAGCTGCCCTTCACCTATTAATTTACCGCCACTAAACACTTCAACACCATTATGCTGTGCAACATAAATAGCCGGAATAATAAGTAAACCAGCTAAAAATGCAACGCTCGTATCAAGTAATGCAACACTTGCCGTTAGTTTTGGTAAATTGGCATCAGGCTGTAAATACGAGCCGTAAATCATCATACAACCCACCCCTAACGACAACGAAAAAAACGCTTGTCCCATAGCGGCAATAATTAAATTTGGATCGAGTATTTGACTAAAGTTAGGCATTAAATACGCTGCAAAACCTTCGCTTGCGCCATCCAAAGTGGCTATATAAGCAATTAGCGCAACAAGTAACACCAATAGCATAGGCATCAGTCGGCGCGACCAGGTTTCAATACCCGATTTAACACCCTTTAAAATAATGCAGGCCGTTAAAATAAGCATTAATGGTGTAAATACAAAATTACGGGCTTGCGAGTCACTGTGTAAAAACTCGCTCACACTGTGTAAACCAACAAACGTTGTAACAGGCTCAATTGCGTACGACAGCATCCACCCTGCCACAATTGAATAAAAACTCAACATGACTACAGCGCCCGCCAGGCCAATATAGCCCGCAGCTGCACCTATTTTACGGTTGCTATCTTGCCATGCGTTACCCAGCGCTTTTACCGGATTTGCTTGTGCGTTATGGCCTAAATAAAGCTCGGTATATAGCGCCGGTAAAGCCAATAAAAAGATAACCAGAAAATAGACGAGTAAAAATGCTCCACCGCCATGATTAGCAGCTTGTGTAGGGAACCCCCATATATTACCCAAACCCACTGCCGCGCCAGCAGCGGCTAAAACAAAACCAAGTCGGCTTTGAAACCCATCACGCATTTGTGCCATACATCTACAAATCTGTTATTATTTTGATTGTTGTGAATTAAACCATATTTAATGCCAGCTGAGTAATAAAATTGTATTCAGCCTTTGTTTGTCGCGTTAACTGCTCACAATAACAACGACTTTTTACTTTTTGAGCTGATATGACCGCACATTTTTTTAATAACGCCTTAACCATAACGCCAACAGATTTTGCCAATTTACCTAAAGGCAAAAGTACCGTTTTGTTGTTCGACGCTAATACACTTAGTTTGGCTAATTACAATTTGGCGAGCTTACTCAGCGAATTTGAATTAACCGTTATTAACCGCCGTAAAAACCAAATAGCTAAAAAAGAATATGTAGCAAGCCGCTTACTTTTAAAATTGCTTGTAAAATCCACCTTCCCTGAATTTTCAAATGTGCCATTAAATGCCATTAACACAAGCTTTAACGAATCCACAGCTAAATTAGAGCTGCATATTAACGAGTGCGTTATTAATACGTGTATATCGCACTCTCATGGTTTTGTTGGGGTTGCTTTAAATTTAGAAAGCGAGGCGTTTGGCTTCGACCTTGAAAAAATTAGCTTAACGCGCCCGTTTGAAAAACTAGCCAAGCATTTTTACCATACAGACGAAGTTACATTAATTACGTCTCAACCCAATACGCAAAGCCAAGCCAATACCTTTTTTAGAATTTGGACATTAAAAGAGTCATTAGCTAAAGCAACTAGTCGCCCTATTGCCAAATTACTTAGCCCCAACGTATTTAACGAATTAACCTTAGTAAGCTTGGCCGCAAGCAGCCAAGTGGTAAACACGCAAACAGAGGCGTTTGATTTAACCTTAGTGCATAAAAAAAGCACCGACTGGCGGTGCTTTGTGTTAACCGATTTCTCGCTTATACCAATCCGCTAAATTAAGTGATCTATTTTGAGGGTAGATAAACGTGTTGATAGCTAGGCAAAAAATTCGTTATTTAGTTGTTCTAAATGAGAATTTTTTAAAACAGATAGCGACACCTTTAGCCCCTAAAAATGATTAAGTATTATTGCGAATTGGTATTGCTAGTTAAGCTTCTAACAAACGGCTATGAATAGCCTGAACCACATTATCAGATTCACTTTGCTCGACTAAAAAGCATAGGTTGTGCTTGCTTGCACCATGACAAATTAAGCGAATATTAAAATCACTTAATACCTGCATTAAGTTCATTTCGTGTTGGCGAAGTTGAATCTCAGAGCCAATAAGTGCCACTAGTGTTAAGTTGTTTTCAACCGATACATGGCAAAATTCAGCAAGCTTATCTAAACACGCTTGGTCGAGCTCTGGGCGCGACGCGTTAGGCGCATTATCAAGCGTTATTGCTACACTAATTTCAGACGTAGTTACCAAATCAACTGATATATTAAACTCGCTTAAAATAGTAAATACACGGGCTAAAAAGCCACTAGCCAATAGCATTTCAGGGCTTTTAAGGGTGAGCAAAATTTGATTTTTACGCTGGGTTACCGCGCGAATTCCTGGCTGCTGCGATTTTTCACGCTCTATCCACGTACCACCACGTTCAGGCTCGCGGCTTGAACCAACAAACACATTAATATGACTACGACTAGCGGGTAAAATAGTAGCTGGATGCAATACCTTTGCACCAAAGGTAGCCATTTCAGCAGCTTCATCAAAGCTTAAACGAGCAATAGGCGATGCCTTTACACATAATCGCGGATCGGTACTAAAAATACCCACAACATCAGTCCAAATATGTACACTTTTGGCGTTTATTGCCTCAGCAAGTAAAGCGGCACTGTAGTCAGACCCACCACGGCCAAGCGTTGTTGTTTGTCCAAATTCGTCACTGCCAACAAAACCTTGGGTTACAATAACTTGATCATCTAACAGAGGGATCAAATATTCTTTAGCAGCTTGTGCTGTTGCGCTTACATTTGGCGTTGCTTTTCCAAACTGACTATCTGTTTTAAGTACTTGGCGTACATCAAAGCGATCGGCATTTAAGCCTTTTAAACGCAGCACTTGCGCAAATAAATACGACGATAAACGCTCACCAAAGCTAAGTAACTCATCGTGCTGCTGATCAGTTGTCAGTGTTTCAAGCGCTAGCGTTTGGAATGCTTTTAACGTTTCGTTAAAACCTACGGCTAAATCGGCATCAAGCGATAACTCATCTAAAATAGCCTGTTGAATGGCTAGCACGCCGTCAATGTGTTCTTGGCGCTGCTTTGGGGTAATGCTTGATTTACACAGTGCAACCAAATGATTAGTTACGCCGGCACTGGCGCTTACAGCGACAATACGCACGCTTTTATCGGCAACAATAATTTCGCTACAACGACTCATCGCATCAAAGTTAGCCACACTGGTTCCGCCAAATTTGGCAACGATGTAATCTGATTTAACGTCCGATACTGCTTGCGGCACTGATTGGGTAGTCATTTAGTCTCCTTTTGCGGTATCCAAACCGCGATAAAACAAGAAGAACTTGGCAAGTGAATGCTTGAAGGTAAATCCACTGCCAGAAGCTCTCCACCTAGATTGGTGACAGTTTTGAGGATTCAGCCCCATAAACCGAAAAACAACATCGACGTAACGTTGGTTTTCTCGGCGAGTACTTCCCTCTTTAATGGTTATGGGCGTTCGTCACCTACCATTAAATACCTAAGTATCGCACCTCTTCTGAATGTTGTATTAACCAATGGCTAATAAAACAAAACCCCACTATAAAGTGGGGTTTGAAAGTTAACGTTTAGACGTCTAGCTGTCAAGCGTTTTAATGCGGTTTGTTAAGCAAAACTTAAACAAACCCGCCCATGTAATAAGCGCCCGCATAACCCACGGTATAACTTACTAACAAATAGAGCGACAAACGTAAGTAACTCATAAAAGTTAGCTCTTTTACTTTACTCATGGCAATAATACCCGCAGCCGATCCAATAATTAGCATAGATCCGCCAACACCGGTTGCATAAGTAAACGATAACCAATCTTGCTGGCTCATTACTATATTAGCTTTTAGTAAAGCAGCAGTGAGCGGTACGTTATCAACCCCGGCCGACAAAATACCCATTAAGTAGTTAGCGTACTGTGGCGCCATAACGGTGTAAAGGTCGGTAAACTTACTAAGCATTCCAATCTCTTTTAAAGCACCTACCAATAATAAAACCCCGACGAAAAACAGTAAGGTGTCGTATTCTATGTCGCGTACGTAGTCGATAATATTTTTGTTTATGTCTTTTTTGCGCATTAAAAATTGCGCCACTAAAAACATGATTGATAGGCCACATAAAAAAGTTAATAAAGGCGGTACACTGTAAATTACACTCAGCGCAAGTATGCTTATAACTGTAGATACAAAAATAACCGCAATGGTGATATCGGTTTTTTCTATGCGTTTTTTTCCAGACTTTGAAAAGGTTACATCCCCTTTCATGCCAATACTTAGCATTGCAGCTAAAAGCATAACGCTCATAAATGCAGGCGCAATAAGCAGTAATAAGTTAGCAATGGTTACCTTGCCATCTAAAAATATCATTAAGGTTGTTACGTCACCGGTAATTAACGACACACCACCGGAGTTAACACCAAACACAATAAGTGTGGCATATTTTATAAGCTTTTTAGGCGGTAGTTTTAACGACATAACTACAGCAAGCGATATTAACGTAGCCGTTACGTTGTCTGAAACCGACGAAAACAAAAAGGCAAATACCCCAACCAAAAACATCAGCTTGCGTTCGCTAATACTTGTTGGCATTACTCTGTGCACAATATTTTCGATAAACCCTTTTGAGTTTAAATAAGCAACAAAGGTCATGGCGGCCATTAAAAACAACCACAGCGATGCTATCTCTAAAATATTTTCGTTAAGGAGTTCTTGTACTTGCTCTGGGCTTTGCCCATGCAAAGGGAAAATAAACAGGAGGATCCAGCAAAGCGTGCCAAAAAAAAGCGTGGTTTTAGCTTTATTTACATGGATGATATCTTCTATAACAATCAATAAAAATCCGATCGCTATCAGGGTTAGAATAATCGTGGAAACCATGGGTATTAAATAACCTTTGATATTGTTTTAAAGAACACACGCAAAGTCCCTCTCGACGTGCCTATTTTCGGCGCGAATGTTAGCACTGCGGCTATACAAAAACTATTATTAAATAGTCTTAAAAACGAATACCATATACAGGCTAGATTAATTAGAATACGTAATAATGAGACGCTTCTAAATTCTCAATAATAAATTACTAGGATGTTGTAACACCTTATGATCCCAGCTAAAAAGCGACTAAATACCCTTAGCGAACATTGGGGAGTTTTAGAGCTATTATTTAAACGTTTTAAAATGGCCGACTTTAGCCTAAAAGACGTGCAAAATGCTATAAAACAAAAACAACCCACGTGGAACAACGAGCGCATTTACAAAGAAACAAACCGTTTGCTCAATCAAGATATTTTAATTCCACTGGCTAAATCATCACAGCTTGAAATTAACCGTGCAATTGCTGACTTTGCTACTTTTTTACTGCAAGAAGAGCATTTGGGCTTAGCACAAGAAATTAGCGTGTTAGTAGACGATCTTGCCCGTTTAGGTAATCGTTTAGATAACGCTGGTAGCATGGAAGACTTTGACGATTTACGCCGATTTAGCCGTATTATGGATGATCGGGTACGTAAAATAATGAAGCTCTACGCGCACAACGAAAACGCCATTTTAAATATTGTTGAACAAGCTAAATCAAACAATGCGGTGCAATCACTACAAAAACGCTACAAAGCAGTAATTGAAGCCTTTGACGAATATATAGAGCCCATGCTTGAAATGGTCGATATTAGGGGCGATTTTCATGCCTGCTTTACAATAATAGAGCAGCAAATCAGTAAACAAATCGAATTTATTGAACGCTCTGGTAAAGCATACACCGACAAACGCATGCTAGAACAGCTACGAACTCGCATACTCGAAATGAACCTAATGGGCCGAGAGAGTTTACGTAAAAGTGCCGATATGCTCATGCCCCTGCGCGAAGAGCTACGCCGAAATAACTTAGTTACACGCCAAGCGGCCAAAGTGCTCGGCCTTGTGCGTAAAAATGGCGTAGATAACATGCTAAGCGCTGTACAACCTAATTTTGTAACCGACTCTCAGCGTTATTCGCTTGGGCAACAACGCCATATTATCGCGTACATGGCAAGCTTGGTAGAATTTGAACATGAAGAATATCAACTTCCCGAACAACAAGACGTACCCGCATTTGTAACGCCTAACATTCCTGACTACAACGATGTAAAAACAAGCTTTGCTAAACGCTTTAACAAAAAACGTAAAAAACCACAGCCGCTGCTGCAGTTTTTAGATGAAAGCTACCCCGACTTAGACGCCGACGAAATGCTCTTTTTATATCAAAAATTAGTCAGTGATAGCGACATTGAAATTAGCCAAAGCGATAAAAAAGCCCGAGTAAAAATTGCCGGCCAACACTTTTCACTTTACCCATTTAATTCTCAGGCTTCAGATTCAGCAACTCAGCCTAATACTGAGGCAGATAAGTAATTACCATGACACATATAAACCTAGAAGAACTCACTCACCTGCAAGCAATCAATAAAAAATTAACTGCGGGTTACCACATTTGCGAACAAGACAACGTAATGTGGCAAGAACTCGACCAACACATTGAATCTTACAGCGCACTATTTACCGCATTAGGCCACGACATAAAACACGATAGCCGTGGCTTTTACTATTTTGCCAGCGACGAAAGTACGCCAAATATGGGTAAAATATCTCGCGCTATCGCACTCACTATTTACATTTTAATTGAGCACTTTGCCAATACCGGTAAAGACCCAATGCGCGCCCTGTTTGATGAAGTAAACGATTTAGAACTGATGCAAACCTTAGTGCAAATAAACAAGCACTTGTTTGATCAGCTTGAGATATTTTCGGGCTCAGATTTACGAAAAGATGTTTACCTACGTATGGTTCGTTTAGGTCTTGCCCGTGAAGTAGAAGGCGGCTTTATGCTACAAGCACCTATTCACCGCTACATTGATGCATTAATGGAAGTAAACGAAGAAACCTACATGACGGAGGACGAGGAATGAACAACTTATACGGACTGAGTAAACTCGCCCTACTTAATACCGCAGGTTATGCAAAGTGTGTGATCCCGCTTGATAAAAGCAGCTCTATTTGTGCGCCAAATAATACCGGTAAAAGCTCGGTTATTAACGCCCTACAATTTCCGCTAATAAACGATTTACGCCTTACCGAATGGGACGGGCACGATTTAGATGAAACCCGTAAGTTTTATTTTTCATCGGATCAGTCGTACATTTTACTTGAAGCTAACCTCCCCCATGGCTCGGTGGTTATTGGTGTAGCGGGTCTGGGTAAAATAGCCGGTTACGCCCACCAGTACTTTTGTTATCAGGGCAAGCTCGATTTAGAACAGTACACGCAAGGTAATACCATAATTAAATTTACCAAGCTGTTTAATCATTTAAAGTCGCTTAATTACAATCCTATTGAGCTAAAAGCACAAGAGCTAAACGCCCTGCTTACCGGCGGCGCAACGCCCTTTGACGGCGACATTAATTTAAAAATGATCCCGCTTAATAACGTGCAAGACTCCGCTATTTATAAAGAAATTTTTAGGCGTATTCTTAACTTACACAAATTGGGCGCAAGCGATGTTAAACGCTTTATGCTGCGAGTGTTTGAGCGCCATATGTCAAACTCAAAGGTTGATTTTTACGAAGTATGGCGTCGCTCGTTTGACAAAGTGAACCGGGCTAAGCGCGAATTAAAAGCCCTTGAATCAATGCAAGAGCCAATAAGCGCACTTGAATCAATGCTTGAAAATCAAACCGTGCTTAAAGGTAAATTAGCAGCGTACGCGCCTAAAATTGACCAAGCACTCATTGACTTTGACACCTACCAAGAAGAGCAGCTTAATGAACTGGGTATAGCACTTGAAGACATTGAACACGAAAAGCACGAATTTGAGCAAAAACAAAGCCTATACGTACAGCAATCGCGCGATATAGAGCGCAAACAAACTCAAATTGAGCAATGGTTTTTAGATTACAGCGCCCTTAAAAGCGAGTTTGAACTGGTAAATAAAGCCACAATTAAAACCAACCTTGGCCAACTTAAGCAAGACTACGAGTCGCTTTCGCACTCTATTACCAGCGCACAAGGGCAAAGCTTGCACACGCTTGATTACCGCATTAGCGAAACGCAAAAACAAATTAAAAGCTTAAAACTGCAGCTTAAAAACCTGGAGTTTAATTTGTTCACCCGTATGCGCGAAGACCTATCGCTTAAAGAAGTGGAAGAAATATCGCGACTCTTAAACCCCGACTTACTTTCGTTTGCCACCACCACTAATGGCGATATAACCATTGATGACGAAGATGCCTTTGGGGAATTTTTATCGTTATTAAGCCATAACGTTAAAGGCGGTGTGCTTACTTTGCCAGGCGCAAGTATTAAACTTAAAAAGCTTTCGCCAGTACAAATGCAAAGCGGCGAAAACAAAGAGCAATTAACCGCGCAGTTAAGTGCGCTTGAACACTCGTTAAAAGAGTTTAAACAACAGCGCGAAGTGGCAGCCAATGTTGCCGATAAACAAAAAGAAAAAGACGCACTCTACGATGAACTAATGAGTCTTGAGGGAGCACTAAAACGTTTAGAGCAATTTGAAGTAATGCAGCAGTCGGTAGACGCGCAAGCCATGCTAAAAGAGCAATTATTAGCAGAGCGCGAACAAGTTGACGATTACCTGCAAGACATTCAAAAAAATAGTGGCTCAATTGCAGACAGACGCTCGTTAATTAAATCTAAGCAAGAACAAATTAATCGCCAAACCGAACGCCTTCGCCAAGTTAAAAGTGAGCGAATTGATCACACGCTTGATTTATACAGCGGCAAAGTGACCCCGTACATGATTGATATAACAGTCGACTTTGATAACTTAAGTGATTTAGTACATCACTTCAATAAAGACTGCCAAGAGCTTCGCAACTTTGACATAAACGTGCGTAATACCTATTTGCACGTATATAACGCAGGCATTACTAAGTTCGATAACGAAAACGACGAATTTACTAAATACCAAAAGTTGATTAGCGCATTTCATAACCTTGATAACGAGCGCGATGCCGTTGAGCGCCAAGGCCGTGTAGCACTAACCGAAGTAGCCGCCACGATTAAGGGCTTGCGTGAAGATTTAGACCGCCTTCGCCGCGAAATGAATAGCTTTAATAAAGGCATAAGCCAGCACCGTATTTCTAACCTTCAAGCGTTTAAAATTAACGTAATACCACGCAAAATGCTGGTTGATAGTATTGATACCATTATCAGCACGTCGCATCAGTTTGAACAAGGCGACACCCTTGATTTATTGAGCCAAGAACCTTACAGCGAAAGCGCAGTAAACGAAGCAAAAGATCACTTAATAAAACTCGCCTCAGACAAAGCAGGCCTTACATTAACTGACTTGTTCGATATTCGTTTTGAAGTGGTAAACCGCGCTGGCGAAACCGAACACTTTGAAAAAATAGACTCAGCCGGCTCAAATGGCACACGTATTACTATTAAGTTATTGTGTGGCATGTTGTTTATTCGTTACTTATTAAGCGATCAGGAACAAAACCTGTACCGTATACCTATTTATATTGATGAAGCGGCCGACATTGACCCGCAAAACCAAAAAGCAATTATAGAAACCGCATTGAGCTTTGGCTTTGTGCCTATATTTGCCTCAGTTAAGCCGCAAATAAGTTGTGACTACATTGTGCCGATTCGTTCGGTAAAAGATGGCGCACAAAACTGGGTAGATGAAAAAGATTGGATAGAAGTAGAGCATTAAATTTTTGAGTGGCTAATTAGCATTAATTAGTCATTCATATTCATCACACTAAACTAATTTTTAGAACCTTTTAATAATACACATTTATATAAGGTGTGTTATTTTAAGGTAATGCATTTTATTGGAGCAAACGTAATGAAAAATATACTTATTGTTGCAGCACTAGCACTACTTAGCGCTTGTACTCAAACCCCAGATTGGGATTACGATAAATCAGCTAACTTTAGTAATTTTAAAACATTTGCTTGGGTAGAAAACGCGAGTTTAACTAAAGACACCAACAACTACCAAATTAACGGTTTAATGGAAAAACGTGTGCGTACTGCGGTAAATAATGAGCTTACAAACACCCTTGGTATGACATTAGTAGATCCAGCCCAAGCTGACGTACTTGTTAACTATCATGCGTCGGTAGATAAAGAATTAGAAGTAGATACATTTAATACTGGTTACAGTAACCGTTGGGGTTACTGGGGTACTGGTTTTCAACGAGACACAACAGCGCGTGAATACGAAGTGGGTACATTGGTTATCGATATTGTAGACAGTGCATCCAATCAACTAATATGGCGCGGTGCTAAAGAAGGCCGTTTAAAGAAAAAACAATCGCCAGAGCAACGCGAAGCGTCAATTAAGAAAACAGTCGCAAATATTTTAAGTAACTTCCCGCCGCAAAAGCAGCAGTAAGTTTAAAGTTAGTTTTTAAAAAGCTCACAGAATGTGAGCTTTTTTGTGGGTGTTTATTTTTGGATTACGGTTTTAAATAACGACCAGCCACGCTCGTCATGTCAGCAAACTGACTATCTACAACACCACGTTGAGTTTATTTTGTATGCGCTAAGCTTGCTTGCGCGAGAAGTAATAGCTTCTAATTACTTACATAGCATTGAGCATCAAGTTTACAATTTATATTTATACAATAAATCTAGTGGTATATGGCAGTAATCATCTGGGTGGTTCGTTAATCGGTCTTGATGCTCTGGATCGCTTGGTACGTAATTGGTTAACTGCTCTACCTTTACTGCAATCTTATCGGCATCGCTGCGCTTATTTATATAATTGCGTGCAATATTTAAATGGTTTTGGTTTTTGCTGTAAATGCCTGTACGGTATTTAGGGCCTTCATCTACCCCTTGCTTATTAACACTGTAAGGGTCAATAATTTCAAAAAAATAGTCAAACAGTTGATTGAGTGAAACAACACTTGAGTCAAACGTTACCTTCACACACTCGGCATAACCATCATATTCTCCTTGCGTGGTATTACTTGCGCCGTTAGCACGCCCAGCTTGGGTTGTTATAACGCCGGGTAAATGTTTCATAAACTCTTGCACGCCCCATAAGCAGCCGCCGGCAAAATAGAGTGTATTGTGTTGCTGAACTGTCATCGTTTATCTAACTCAATAAAGTTAATTAAAAATACATGTGTATTGTAACGCGTTAATTATACAAATGATTATCAAATGCAGATTTTTATAATTACTGTACAATAGCGCACAAAATTGCACTGACTAAGTTAAGCTAGCCCACCCGCTTTATATAGTTTTTATTAGTGCCTAAACACATTATGAGATACACCATGAATCGCACTGAGCATTTTATATTTTCTGCACTGCTGTGCAGCGTTACACCTTTTTCTTATGCGCAAGCTACAAGCAACACCGAAACAGCAATAGAACAAATTACTGTTGAGGCATCGGCCACGGCAAATAAATTACCCGTTGGTACCTTTGACTCCCCCGTCTCTAATTTAGAATACGACCCTCGTGTTGATTTACAATCACGTAATATGGCAGAAGCCCAGGCTGATGTAACAATTCGTGGCGGTATTTTCGAAAACACAGGGTTTAGAGTCGGCAGTGCTACCCTACTCGACCCTCAAACAGGTCATTACGTTGCTGAGCTCCCAATTGCACCGCAAATGCTAACTGGACCTTACGTTTTAACTGGGGCCGACAATGCCTTAAACGGTATGAACAGCTCTGTGGGATCGATTTCGTTTGGTTTTAAACCCATCAAAACTGGCGGCAATGTCTCTGTAGGTACCGGTACAAACGACTTTAACTTACAAAGTATTTACGCAGGAATAAGCACCGATGTCGACGATGCTAAAAATTGGCAGCTGGGCTTTGAGGGCGAATATTCTCATTCACAAAGTGACGGTTCAATAGAAAACGGCGATCACGATTTTAACCGCGCCTCTGCGCGTATACAGTTAATAGGTACGGATTCGCAAACCGATGTGCTGTATGGCTCACAAGAAAAGTTTTTTGGTTGGCCAAATATGTACACACCATTTGGCGTAAACGAAACAGAAGAACTAGAAACCCGCTTACTCATGCTTAACCACCAGCAAAATTACGCTGACAATAGCCATTTTGAGGTGTCGGCATATTACAGAAAACACAACGACCATTATGTATTTTCTCGTGAGAACCCAAGCGCCTTTGAAGCATTTCATGAAACTAAAGTAAAATCGATTGCGGTATCAGGAAGCCATGCACAAAACACCTCGTTTGCAGTAAATTATTCAGCGCAATATATTGAAGATGAAATAGAATCGACCACACTTGAGAATAATTTTACCTCACGCACTTATTACAAACTGAGCGTATTACCTGAGTATAAAATCGACCTTAAACAAAACCAGCTATTAACACTTCGCCTAGGTGCAGCTTTTGACGACACAAACCGAGATGACTCTGAGTTATCGCTCATTGGCGATATTTCACTAAACACTCAAAACAGTGATGGCTCTGAGCAAACCGTTTACTTATCGTATGCGCAAGCGAGCCAAGTTGCAGGCTACACCGCTATTGGTGGCAGTGATCAAGGCGGGTTATTTAGAAGTAATTACAACCTTGAGCGCGAAACAACTAAAAATCTAGAGCTTGGCTATTTAATACAAGAGCAAACCTGGCAGCTTAATTCAGCAGTTTTTTACCGAGAGGATAACAACCTAACCGATTGGACTTTTAGTTTTGACTCTAGCTCTGCCCGCTTTGCTAATCCGGTAGACATAGACGCCACCGGCGTTGAATTTTTTGCGAATAAGTATTTTGATACAACCGAGCTCATTGCAAGCTACACCTACTTAAATAAGTCAGAAAACTATGGTGATGCAGACATCGACGCCAGTTTTTACGCGTTAAATTTTCCTGATCACCGTGTTACCTTAGGTGCAATTTGGACACCAAACGACCTAATAGAAATGAGGGTTGATAACGAGTGGCGAAAACAGCACGAAAACGCACTACGCAATGGTAAAGACACCGCATTATTTACGCAATTGTCGCTAAAAATTACGCCAACCGTTATTAATAATTTATTTATTACGTTAGCTGCAGACAATGTGTGGGATGAATCGTTTGAAGAAATACCCGGCACACCCGGGCGCGGTGAGCAATATACGTTAAGTGCAACGTATAGTTGGTAATAAATAAAGCCGGCGTTTACAAACTCAATGTATATTTTGGTTTGTAAACGCTGTGTTTGTTTATATAAAAACGTCTTTTAGGCAAACTATTGCACAAATAGAAATGAGTGAGGAGTAAATTAGATAAACGTAAATCAGCCAATGCTGTAAATTAATCTTTCCTCTAAAGGCGCAGCGCCTCTTACCCTTTTTGTGAATTATTCACTTTATGAGCTTCAACCAATAAAAGTAGCGCGTTTTATATAACGCAAAGCTAAAAAACGCACAAAGAGAAGCGAATGAGGAGTAAATGAGATAAACGTAATCAGCCAATGCTTTTAATTAATCTGCACTAGCTCATATCTTATCTTAAAGTTTAATGGAATAGATTTAGACTTCATCTGACAGACAGCGATAAGCGGTCGTTAACAGTTACTTTTTAATTTCGTCAAAGTATATTGCTTCCATAGTCAGGAAAACGACCTAATCGCTCGTTTTTGTCCTTAAGTACAAACCAGAACTACTATATTTTGCTAGTGCTGGCAAATAGTTAAGAAGTTTGTTACAAATGAGTAATTCAGACAAACGAGCGACGCTGTGGTAGAAGAACGCGCGATTCGCTCGCTATAAACATGTTACATTTCCTAGAGAGAGCATGCAAACGTATACTAATAAACCAGATGTACTTGAACTAGTCGTTAGTAAGGGCTTTCTAGATAAGCTTTCTATCAGGCGAATTGAGTACCCGTTTGGGGAAGGTAAGGAAGAATATTGTTACTTCAACAATATTCTTATCGGAGAGATTTCAGGAGATGCTGGACAGTCTAAAATATATTATGAAGGGTTAAATATTTCTTATGTTGGGCATGTAGTAATAAAGCTTACTCCCGTTGTAACTAAAAATGAGTATTTACTTTTTCCTAAATATGAAGAGTTTAGCAACGCGTTAAACAGCCTAATAAATACAGCTAATAATTTTATTTTTATTTGCGAAGCTGATTGTGAGCAAAACGAAGTAGAAGAAAATCCAGACATGAAAAAAGTGTTGAGGCAATTGCAAGGCTTTTGCATAGGTGAGCATTATAATTGCCCTACATTTATTCAGCGTAAAGAAATGTAACACATATGAGCCTTAAC